>DAOPUP010000342.1:0-3114 GCA_035350655.1 Acidovorax sp.
GCACGTAGTCGCCCAGCTGCTGGCTGTTGCGCAGGCCGGCGCAGTGGCCCAGCATCAGCCAGGCATGCGGGCGCAGCACGGCGATATGGTCGGTGATGGTCTTGGCATTGGCCGGTCCCACGCCGATGTTGACCATGGTGATGCCGCTGCGGTCGGCGCGCACCAGGTGGTAGGCCGGCATCTGGGGCAGGCGCGGCGGTGCGGCGCCCCATTCGTCGCCCGCTTGCGGCGGCAGGCCCGCACGGCGCGTGACCACGTTGCCAGGCTCGATGAAGGCGATGTAGTCGCTGTCGGGCCTGGCCATTTCGGCGTGCCCCAGGCGCACGAACTCGTCGATGTAGAACTGGTAGTTGGTGAACAGCACGAAGTTCTGGAACCACTCGGGTGCCGTGCCCGTGTAGTGGCGCAGGCGGTGCAGCGAATAGTCCACGCGCGGCGCGGTGAACAGCGACAGCGGCTGCGCCTCGCCCGGATGCTGCCGGTGCGTGCCGTTGGCGATGCCGTCGTCCATGGCGGCGAGGTCGGGCAGATCGAACAGGTCGCGCATCAGCATGCGGCGTTCGGGTGTCAGGGTGCCCTCCACATGGTCGTGCTCGGCAAACGAGAAGTGGATGGGGATGGGGTGGGTGCTGGTGCCCACCTCCAGTTCCACGTTGTGGCTCTGGCGCAGCAGGCGGAACTGCTCGGCGTAGTAGTCGGCAAACAGGTCGGGGCGCGTGAGCGTGGTTTCAAAGCGGCCAGGGCCCTCGACAAAGCCGTAGGCCAGCTTGCTGTCGGCACGTGCCACCGTGCTGGTGTGCACGCGCACGAACGGGTAAAACGCCCGCACGGGCGCTGGCGGGGTGTCGCCTGCCACAAAGCGCTGCATGGCGGCGCGCAGGTGGCCGATCTGCTGCTGGTAGATGCGCTGGACCTGGGCCAGGGCGTCGGCAGGGGCAGAGTGGCGGGTGGGGGCGATAAAGTCGGGGATCTGGGGCATGGGGCTATTGTCCACAGGGGCAGCACAAGCGGTGTGACAGTGGAGCGCCGGCATTCCTTACAGGTGCCAGGGTCTGAAAAGAAAGGGGTACCAGCGCGATGCAGGATATGGCCAATTTTTCCGCGGCGCTGGCCGTGCTGGCGAGCGCGGCCGGATGTGGCTTGCTGATGGGGATCGAGCGCGAGCGTCGCAAGGGCGAGGGGCCGTACCGGGCGCTGGCCGGGGTACGCTCATTCACCTTGGCGTCCCTTGGCGGCGCCGCCGCTGCATTGACGGCCATTCCGGCGCTGGTGGTGGTCGGGGCTGCCTTGGTGGCTGCCCTGACCGTGGTGGCCTACGCCCGGGACCGCTCGGGCGACCCCGGGGTGACGACCGAGATCGCCCTGCTGCTGGCCTACCTGATCGGCGTGACCTGCGCGCGCGACCAGTTGCTGGCCGCTGCCCTGGCGGTGGTGGTGACGGGGCTGCTGCTGGTGCGCGAGGCTTTGCACCAGTTTGCCAACCAGTGGCTGCAACCCGGCGAGGTGCGCAGCGGGCTCATTTTGGCCGCGCTGGCCTTGCTGGTGTATCCGCTGGCCCCCGACAGGCCCTTGTGGCAGGGGGTGCTGAACCCGCAGGTCGTGGTGCGCCTGGTCATCGTGCTGCTGGTGATCCAGTCGCTGGCGCATGTGGGCCAGCGCCTCATGCAGGCGCGCCAGGCGCTGGCGCTGTCGGCACTGGCGTCGGGGTTCGTGTCGAGCACCGCCACCATTGCCAGCCTGGGGATGGAGGTGCGCGCGGGGCAGGGCACGGCGCGCACCCATGCCAGGGGCGCCGTGCTGTCTTGCGTGGCCACCATGGTCCAGATCGTGGTGGTGGCCGCCACGGTGCAGCCGCAGTGGCTGGCGCGGCTGTGGCTGCCCGCCCTGGCGGGGGGCTGCGTTGCGGCGGCTCTGGGGTGGTGGGGGGGCTTGAGCACAACGCGCCCGCAGGCGCCTGTGCCCGGGGCCGATCCATGGGCCGATGTGCCTGCCCTTTTGCTGCCCGATGCCCCCATGTTCAAGTTGCGCCATGCCTTGCTGATTGCCGCCTTGCTCACGGGCATTCAGGTCGGGGTGCAGTTGCTGACGGCCTGGCAAGGCGATGCAGGCATGCTGGCGGGTGCCCTGGTGGCGGCCCTGGCCGATGTGCATGCTGCCACGGCGGCGGTGCTGGTGCGCGGCGGCCCGGACAGCGCTTCGGGGCCGGCCATCGCTTTTACCCTGATGGCGGCGCTGGTCGTGCATGCAGGCAGCAAATGTGCCGTGGCACTGGCCAGCGGCGGCTGGCGTTATGCGCTGGCCGTGGCGCCAGGCATCGTGGCGCACACGCTGGCGTTTGTGGGCGTGCTGGCACTGCAGTAGCCCGCCAGTGGCCTCACCGGATAATCGGCCCATGACCTCCAAAGAAAACCAAGCCGGCACTGATTTCAGCGCGCTGGCCCTGAGCCCCGCCCAGCTGGCCAACCTGCAGCAGCTGGGCTATCTCACCATGACGCCGATCCAGGCGGCCAGCCTGCCCCCGGCCCTGCTGGGCAAGGACCTGATTGCCCAGGCCAGCACCGGCAGCGGCAAGACCGCCGCGTTCGCTCTGGCCCTGCTGGCCAACCTCAACCCGCGCCGCTTTGCGGTGCAGGCACTGGTGCTGTGCCCCACGCGCGAACTGGCCGATCAGGTGACCAGCGAAATCCGGCGCCTGGCGCGGGCTGAAGAAAACATCAAGGTCGTGACCCTGTGCGGTGGCGTGCCGCTGCGCGCCCAGACGCTGAGCCTGGAGCATGGCGCGCACATCGTCGTGGGCACCCCCGGCCGCGTGATGGACCACCTCGAGCGCCAGCACCTCACGCTGGAGGCCCTCAACACCCTGGTGCTCGACGAGGCCGACCGCATGCTCGACATGGGCTTCTTCGACGACATCGCCACCGTGGCGCGCCAGTGCCCCAAAGAGCGCCAGACGCTGTTGTTCTCGGCCACCTACCCCGAAGGCATTGCCCAGCTCAGCGCCCAGTTCATGAAAACGCCCGTGCAGATCACGGTGCAGGCCCAGCATGCGCCAGACAAGATCGAGCAGCGCTGGTACGAGGTGAAGAACAGCGAGCGCCTGCACGCGGTGTCGCA
>DAOPUP010000343.1:0-3112 GCA_035350655.1 Acidovorax sp.
TCAACACCGAACTGCGCGAGCTGACCGAGCCGCGCGTGTTCGACTACTTTGACTATGTAACGCTGGACGCTGGCGAGCGCCCGCTGCTGGCGCTGCTGGAGCACCTGCAGGGCCAGCGCGGCCGTCAGCGGCTGGTGCGCACCTTCGTGCGTGATGACGCGGGTGCCGTGCAGTACGTGAACCTGATGGAAGCCGACATCGCCTTTGCCGAGGTGGGCACGCCCACCTGGGATGGCCTGCCGCTGAGCAGCTACCTGTCGCTGCTGGACATGCTCAACCCCATGCACCGGCTGTGGAGCGACGGGCGCTGGAACAAGCTCACGGTGGCGCACGGCTGTTACTGGAAGAAGTGCAGTTTTTGCGACGTGAGCCTGGACTACATTGGCCGCTACGAAGGCGCGTCGGCCACCGTGCTGGCCGACCGCATCGAATCCATCGTGCACGAGACCGGGCAGACCGGGTTTCACTTTGTTGACGAAGCGGCGCCACCCAAGGCCCTGAAGGCGCTGGCCACCGAG
Organism: Acidovorax sp.; assembly: GCA_035350655.1. Taxonomy (GTDB): domain Bacteria; phylum Pseudomonadota; class Gammaproteobacteria; order Burkholderiales; family Burkholderiaceae_C; genus Acidovorax. Next base: position 519 of record DAOPUP010000343.1, read on the forward strand.
CTCATCGCGCGCAATGCAGGCATCTCGTGGTGGGGCAATATCCGGTTCGAAAAAACCTTCAGCCCCGAGCTGTGCAACCTGCTGGCCGACAGCGGTTGCATCGCCATCTCGGGCGGGCTGGAGGTGGCCTCCGATCGGCTGCTGGCCCTGATGAAAAAAGGCGTGTCGGTGGACCAGGTGGCACGCGTGACCCGCGCCTTCACCGATGCGGGCATTCTGGTGCATGCCTACCTGATGTATGGCTTTCCCACGCAGACCGTGCAGGACACCGTGGATGCGCTCGAGTACGTGCGCCAGCTGTTTGCCAACGGCTGCATTCAGAGCGGCTTTTTTCACCGTTTTGCCTGCACTGTGCATTCGCCCGTGGGCCAGCACCCCGAGGACTATGGCATCACCCTGCAACCCCTGCCCCCCGTGAGCTTTGCCAAGAACGACATCGGCTTTCATGACCCCACCGGCGTCGACCACGACGCATTGGGTGGCGCGCTCAAGAAAGCGATCTATAACTACATGCACGGCATCGGGCTCGAAGAAGACGTGCGCAGCTGGTTCCCCTTCAAGGTGCCCAAGACCACCGTGCAACGCAACCGCATCGAGCGCGCTCTGCGCGAGCGCGGGTGATCTGTTGGCGGGCGGGGGCAGGGGGTTGGGCGAGAGTCTGGCCAGACAGTCCTGTCATAAAATAGCAATGCTCAATTGATTCAATGAATTCAATTAATTGGATTGATGTGCGCCGAGCGCCTAAACTTCAGTCCTGTTCAGTTCACCAACCACCAAGGAAACAGCAATGTCCCTGATCAATACGCAAGTTCAGCCTTTCAAGACCCAGGCTTTCCACAACGGCAAGTTCATCGAAGTGACCGAAGCCAGCCTGAAGGGCAAGTGGTCGGTCGTGATTTTCATGCCCGCTGCGTTCACCTTCAACTGCCCCACTGAAGTGGAAGATGCGGCCGAACACTACGCCGAATTCCAGAAGGCTGGCACCGAGGTCTACATCGTCACCACCGACACGCATTTCTCGCACAAGGTCTGGCACGAAACCTCGCCTGCCGTTGGCAAGGCAAAGTTCCCACTGGTGGGCGACCCCACGCACCAGCTGACCCGCGCATTTGACGTGCACATCGAAGAAGAAGGCCTGGCACTGCGCGGCACCTTCATCATCAACCCCGATGGCATCATCAAGACCATGGAAGTGCATTCCAACGAAATCGCCCGCGACGTGAAGGAAACCCTGCGCAAGCTCAAGGCTGCCCAGTACACCGCCGCCCACCCTGGCGAAGTGTGCCCCGCCAAGTGGAACGAAGGCTCCAAGACCATCGCTCCCTCGCTGGACCTGGTCGGCAAGATCTAAGCCAAACGACTGTTTGACGGCGGAGCGCCCTCAAAGCGCTCCCAGACCGGACGACGCTGTGGCGCTTGGCGCCACACCGTCCGGCTTTTTTTCGCCCGAAATTTAGTGCGCAAGGCGCCACAAGCGGCCCAGGCACATACCCACAACTCGAATCTACAAGGACCGCACCATGCTCGACGACCAACTCAAGACCCAGCTTTCGGCCTACCTGGAGCGCGTGCAGCAACCGTTCGAGCTGGTGGCATCCCTCAACGACAGCGACACCTCCCGTGAAATGCTGGAGCTGTTGCAAACCATCCAGTCGCTGCGCAGCGACAAGATCACGCTGCGCACCGACGGCAACGACGCGCGCAAGCCCTCGTTCACGCTGCAGCGCGTGGGCAGCGCCAGCCAGCTGCGTTTTGCTGGCCTGCCGCTGGGCCATGAGTTCACGTCGCTGGTGCTGGCGCTGCTCTGGACGGGCGGCCACCCACCCAAGGCAGAACAGGAAGTTCTGGACCAGATCGACGCGCTCGAAGGCGATTTCAATTTCGAGGTCTACATGAGCCTGAGCTGCCACAACTGCCCCGACGTGGTGCAGGCGCTGAGCCTCATGGCCATCCGCAACCCGCGCATCAAGACCACGGTGATCGAAGGCGGCGCCTTCCAGGAAGAAGTGACCCGCCGCGAAGTCATGGCCGTGCCCATGGTGTTCCTGAACGGCGAAGTGTTCGGTTCGGGCCGCATGCTGCTCGAGGAAATCGTCGCCAAGCTCGACACCGGCGCAGCCGCCAAAGAGGCCGCCAAGCTCAGCGCCAAAGATGCCTATGACGTGCTCATCATCGGCGGTGGCCCCGCAGGCGCAGCAGCCGCTGTGTATGCCGCCCGCAAGGGCATCCGCACTGGCGTGGCAGCCGAGCGTTTTGGTGGCCAGGTCAACGACACCCTGGGCATCGAAAACTACATCTCGGTGCTGGAGACCAACGGCCCCCAATTTGCCGCCGCCCTGGAAGCCCACACCCGCGCCTATGACGTGGACATCATGAACCTGCAGCGCGCAGAAGCGCTGATCCCCGCCACCGAGCCCGGTGGCCTGATCGAGGTGAAGCTGGCCAACGGCGGCGCGCTCAAGGCGAAAAGCGTGATCCTGTCCACCGGCGCGCGCTGGCGCAACGTCAACGTGCCCGGCGAAGCCGAGTACAAGAACAAGGGCGTGGCCTACTGCCCGCACTGCGACGGCCCGCTGTTCAAGGGCAAGCGCGTG
>DAOPUP010000344.1:0-3107 GCA_035350655.1 Acidovorax sp.
TGAACCAGGGCCCCTTGATCGAGGAAGCGGCGCTAGCCAAGGTGCAGCGCCATGTGGATGACGCTGTGGCCAAGGGCGGCCAGGTGGTGGCCGGCGGCAAGCGCCTGTCTGCCCTGGGTTCAGGCCAGTTCTTCGAGCCCACGGTGGTGGCGGGGGCCACGGCCGACATGCTGTGCGCGCGCGAGGAGACCTTTGGCCCCTTTGCGCCGGTGTTCCAGTTCAAGACCGAGCAGGAAGCGATCGAGGCGGCCAACGCCACCGAGTTCGGCCTGGCCAGCTATTTCTACAGCCGCGACATGGGCCGCATCTTTCGCGTCAGCGAAGCGCTCGAGTACGGCATGGTCGGCATCAACGTGGGCATTCTGGCCACCGAGCATGTGCCGTTTGGTGGCGTCAAGCAGTCGGGCCTGGGCCGCGAGGGCTCGCACTACGGCATCGACGACTATGTGGAGATCAAGTACCTGTGCCTGGGGGACATCCAGAAGTGATTTGCCGCAGATAAATCAATTTTGATAGCTAACAGCGCTTTTAAAACAAGCGCTACAGGCCGAAAACACCTTCAATCATTTGCGAACAAGTACGGCCTTCACTTGCAGCCCCGCCCACACCGCCAAGAACACTGCGGCCCCAAACACCCAGCCCGACAGCGCACCGGCCATGCCGCCGGACAACAACGTGCCGATGGTGCAGCCCAGGCCCGTCATGGCGCCCCAGCCCAGCAGCACACCGCCCGACAGGCCCCGCACGGCGTCGCGCCAAGTGGGCCAGCGCGGCGCAAACTGCCGGCTCGCGAGGGCCGCAACAAAGGCCCCCACCACCAGCCCTGCCAGCAGCAGCGCATTGGGCGTGAACCAGGTGGACTGCGGTGCGGTGGCGCAGCCGGCAAAGCCATCGAGTCCGTCCAGCCGATCAGGAATCCACCCCTGCCCCTGCGCCCACTGGCGCGCCGCACCGCCCAGCGTGGCCGTCACGCCCAGCGGCCGCATGCGCACGATGGCGAAAGCGCCGATCAGACCCACGGCCAAGCCACCCAGCCAGAATGGCCAGCGCCCCGTCCACAGGCTGCGCCATAACGCGCGCAATGCAGGCACCGTGCGTGCGTGCCCGGGCGCAGCAGCCTCGCGCGCAAAGCCGCGCCACAGCCAGGCAGCCACCAATGCCAACCCGCCCAGCTGCACCAGCAGCGCGCCACCATAGCCCAGGTGGGCAGGCAACCACACCACGGGCGCATCGGCCACGCTGAGGCTGTAGAGCGCGTTCCAGGTCTTGAAGCCCAGGATGAAACCCAGCGCCGAACCAAGCAGGGCGAACGGCGACACCGCCGATCCCTCGGCCAGCCGGTACCAGTGCGCGCTGATGCACGAGCCCGACACCACCATGCCAGCGCCAAACGACAAGCCCGCCACCACCAGCACCCAGCTCACCGGACCAATGTGCATGTCGGGCGGCAGCTTGCCGGGCTGGGGAACCGGCAACCAGCTGCCCAGCACCACGGTGTAGCCCACCACACCCACCGCCAACGCCAGCACGATGGCCAGCAGCCCGCGCGGATTGTGGTCTTCAAACCAGTCACGCGCATGGCAGTAAAAGCAAAAGCGCGAGCGCTGCAGCACCAGCCCCAGCACCGCGCCCGTCACCAGCGCAAACACCAGCGTGTTTCCACCGGACTGGCCTTGCAGCGCATGGCCCGCCCAGCCCAGGCCGGCCAGCAGCGCCAGCGCAGCCAACGAAGTGAAGTCGATCTTGAATGTCATATGTCCGCGCAAAAAAAAGCCCGCACAAGGCGGGCTGAAAAAGAGACCCCTACCGAAAATCAATTGCGTCTTTCCTGTGGCGCCCTCGCGCCCAGGGCCAGTTGCTTACTTGGCAGCCCAGATGGTGCCCGCCAGGTTGGTGATGGGCACGCCCACTGCGTTGCCGTACTCGGTCCACGAGCCGTCGTAGTTCTTCACGCTGTAGCCCAGGATCTTGGACAACGCAAACCAGGTGTGGCTGGAGCGCTCACCAATGCGGCAGTAGGTGATGAAGGGCTTGCTGCCATCCACCCCCACGCCGGCATAGAGTTTTTTCAAGTCTTCGGCCGACTTGAAGGTGCCGTCCTCCTTCACTGCCTGGCCCCAGGGCACGTTGACCGCACCAGGAATATGGCCGGCACGGATGCTCAGCTCGGGCACACCGGCGGGCGCAAAAATCTTGCCTGAATACTCGTCGGCCGAGCGGATATCCACCAGCTTGGCATTGCTCTTGCCCTCGGCGGCGGCCAGCGCATCCGACAGACGGGCACGCAGGTCGGTGTTCAGCTTGGTCACCTTGTAGCTGGTGGCGGCGAACTCTGGCACACGGTTGTTCAGCGGCAGGTTCTCGGCCTCCCACTTCTTGCGGCCGCCGTCGAGCAGCTTCACGTTTTTGACGCCATAGATGTCAAACACCCATGCGCCCCAGGCAGCAAACCAGTTGTTGGTGTCGCCGTAGAGCACCACCGTGGTGTCCTGTGACACACCGACCTTGGACAGCAGCGCCTCGAAGCCCTCCTTGCCCACGATGTCGCGGCGCACACGGTCGTTCAGGTCCTGGTGCCACGAGAAGTTGACCGCGCCCGGCACATGGCCGCGCTCATACAGGCCCGGGTTCACGCTCACCTCCACAATGCGCACCTGGTTTGTTGTCGAGGTTCTGCGCCAGCCATTCGGTGCTGACCAGCGGCCCGGCCGGAATGGGCGTGGCGGCAAACACTGCGCTGCACACCAGCATCGCGCCGCCCAGCGCTGAAGTGCGCAGCCAGGTGCGCGCCGATTGCGCAAAATTGCTGGTGCGTGGTGAAGAAGTGTTCATCATCGTCCTTTCCGTGTCAGTGAATGGGCGGGGCTTGCGGCACCCGATGCACGAAATTTAGAAGGGACTGCACCACGGGCCAACCAAACAAAACGGCTATGGATATGCGAAATCTGCGCTTGTCATCGATGCACGCAGGCAGGGCAAATCCTGCGCAAGACACGCGCTGCAAATCAGAGAAACCAGGGGGATAAGAAGAAGGCGGTTAGCCAGGAAAGACTGGAGCGGGTGAAGGGAATCGAACCCTCGTATGAAGCTTGGGAAGCTGCCGTTCT
>DAOPUP010000345.1:0-3105 GCA_035350655.1 Acidovorax sp.
ACTGGGAAGATGACGACGACAGCGAGTACTGCTCGTCCAACATCGACTTCGTGGACGCCGCCGCCGTGGCCGATGTGATCGGCATCGAGATCGAGCACGTCAACTTTGCCGCCGAGTACAAGGACCGCGTGTTTGCCGAGTTCCTGCGCGAGTACCAGGCCGGGCGCACGCCCAACCCCGATGTGCTGTGCAATGCCGAGATCAAGTTCAAGGCCTTTCTCGACCACGCCATGCGTCTGGGCGCCGAGAAGATTGCCACCGGTCACTATGCGCGGGTGCGCCAGAACGCTGCCACGGGCCTGCTCGCGCTGCTCAGGTGGCTGGACCCGGGCAAGGACCAGAGCTATTTTTTGCACCGGCTGAACCAGGCGCAGCTGTCCAAAACGCTGTTCCCGGTGGGCGAGCTGCACAAGACCGAGGTGCGCCGCATTGCCGAAGAAATTGGCCTGCCCAACGCCAAGAAGAAGGATTCCACCGGCATCTGCTTCATTGGCGAGCGGCCGTTTCGCGAGTTTTTGAACCGCTACATCAGCCACGCGCCGGGCCCCATCCAGGACGACCGGGGCCGCACGCTGGGCAAGCATGTGGGGCTGAGTTTCTACACGCTGGGCCAGCGCCAAGGGTTGGGCATTGGCGGTGTGAAGGCCAAGGGTGCCGAACTGAAGGCGGCGCTGGACCGGGGCCAGCGCGGCGTGGGCGAACACGCGCCGTGGTTTGTGGCGCGCAAGGATCTCGAGAAAAACGTGCTGCGCGTGGTGCAGGGGCACGACCACCCCTGGCTGCTGTCGCATGGGCTCGATGCCCAGGATGCCAGCTGGTGCGCGGGCCATGCGCCCGCGCCGGGCCAGTACGCCGCCAAGACGCGCTACCGCCAGCAGGATGCGGCCTGCACCGTGGTGAGCGCGGTGGGTGCGGACTTTCGCCTGGAGTTTCCCGAGGCCCAGTGGGCTGTTACGCCGGGGCAAAGCGCCGTGCTGTACGACGGCGAGGTGTGCCTGGGTGGGGGGGTAATTGCGGCGGTTGACCCATCGGCCTGAGAATATTAAAGAAAATGACCTGTAGGCCTTACTGCATAAGCGCAAGCAGCTATTAATTTTGATTTAGCCGCATGTCAGCACGGCACATGGTTTGCGCTGCGGTCGAGATTCGGCGCGGGTGCCCAGGCGTGGGTCCACAAAAAAAAAGCCTGCCAACACGAAGTTGGCAGGCTTTTTTGTTCGCTGAAGCGTTGGCTCTTAGAACGGAATGTCGTCATCCATGTCGTCAAAACCCGAGGCAGCGCGCGGTGCTTGCGCCACGGGGGCGGGCGCGGGCCGGGGGGCGGGTGCTGCGGGGCGTTGCTGCATGGGGGCTGGCGCGGGCGGAGCGCGGCGCGGGGCCTGGTCGTAGCCGCCGCCAGCGTCGCCACCATAGCCGCCGCCGTCGTCATGGCCGCCACCCTGGCCACCCATGCCCTGGCGGCCGCCAAGCATCTGCATCTGGTCGGCGCGGATTTCGGTGCTGTATTTCTCGACGCCGGCCTGGTCGGTCCACTTGCGGGTGCGCAGGCTGCCTTCCACATACACCTGCGAGCCCTTGCGCAGGTATTGGCCCACGATTTCGGCCAGGCGGCCGTTGAAGACCACGCGGTGCCACTCGGTGGCTTCCTTCATTTCGCCGGTCTGCTTGTCTTTCCACTTGTCGGTGGTGGCAATCGTCACGTTGGCCACCTGATCGCCACTGGGAAAAGTGCGCATTTCAGGGTCGCGGCCCAGGTTGCCGACGATGATGACTTTGTTGATGGATGCCATGGTGGTGTCTTTGCCTTCAAGGGATGAAAAGCGCCGGATGTGAGGGAATTCCAGGCGCCAAAACGTGCATTGTGCCGCAACCGGGAGTGGTGTTCACCCCCTGTGGCAGTGCAATCTTTCAGTGCCCGCCGCCGGCGTTGCGGCCCACGGGCTGCAAGGGCCAGGTCAGCACCAGCCACAGGGCGGTCAGCACGGCGGTGGTGGCAAAAAGACCGGGGGCGCCCGCCCATTTGACCAGTGCGCCGCCCAGTGCGCCGCCGGCAAACAGCCCCAGCGACTGCAGCGTGTTGTAGCTGCCCAGCGCAGCCCCGCGCACCGGCGCCGGTGCCATGCGCGACACCAGGCTGGGCTGGCTGGCTTCGAGTGCATTGAAGCCGCAGAAAAATAAAAACATCAGCGGTCCCAGCACCCACAGCGTGGGCGTGGTGCCGCTGGCAGCCAAGGCCCCCAGGCCCACCTGCACCAGCAGCACCAGTGCAATGGCGCCCAGCAGCGCGCCGCGCAGGCGACCGCGCCGCTCCATCGCAAACAGGCCGCCCATCGCCACAAAAGACAGCACCACGGCCGGCAGATACACCTGCCAGTGGTGGTCTTTGGTCAGGCCCGCCTGCACCAGCATGGCGGGCACGGCCACCCACATCGACAACTGCACGGTGTGCAGCACAAACACGCCCAGGTTCAGGCGCAGCAGATCGGGGTTGCGCCACACATCGGCCACGCTGCCGCGCGGGGCATTGCGATGCTGGGCCGATTCGGCCGGCACCCACCACAGCACCACGGCCACGCCGGCCAGCGCCAGCGCGCAGGTCAGGCCAAACAGGCCCGCCAGGCCGATATGGGCCGTCAGCACGGGGGCGGCCACCAGCGCCACGGCAAACATCAGGCCGATGCTGCCACCCACCAGCGCCATGGCCTTGGTGCGCACGGCGTCGCGCGTCTGGTCGGCCAGCAGGGCCGTTACGGCGGCGGACACGGCCCCTGCGCCCTGCAGCGCGCGGCCCACCAGCAGCCCGGTGAGCGAATCGGCCAATGCCGCCATCAGGCTGCCGGCCGCAAATACCAGCAGGCCCAGCACGATCACGCGCTTGCGCCCGAACCGGTCGGAGGCCATGCCCAGCGGCAACTGCAGCACGGCCTGGGTGAGGCCATAGATGCCCATGGCCAGGCCCACCAGCGCGGGGTCGTCACCGCCGGGGTATTTGCCCGCTTCGAGGGCAAACACCGGCAGCACAAGGAACAGGCCCAGCATGCGCAGTGCAAAGATCAGCGCCAGGCTGATGCTGGAGCGGCGCTCCAGCGGCGTCATGGCCGTGGA
>DAOPUP010000346.1:0-3095 GCA_035350655.1 Acidovorax sp.
CCCGCGTCGTGGATGACCAGCAGGTCGCCCACCTGCGCATCCGGCAGGTTGCGCGGCAGCACCACGCCGCCGTCGCCTTGCGTGAACACATCGCCTGATTCGCACAGCGGCCCGGCCACCACGCTGGGGCGGTGGGCCGCTGTGCTGCCGTCGCGGCGCAGCACGCTCATGGTGTGGTAACTGCCGTACATCGATGGGCGCATCAACTCGTTGAAGCCGGTGTCCAGCAGCATGAAATGGTTGTTGCCCGCATCCTTGGTGGCGCGCACCTCGCCCAGCAGCACACCCGATTCGGCCACCAGGAAGCGGCCAGGTTCGATCTCCAGCCCCAGCGGATGTTGCACGAGGGCCTCGGCCTGCTGGCGCGCCGCATCCCACAGGCCGTGGTAATGCTGCGTGTCGATCACCGGCTCGCCATCGCGGTAGGGAATGGACAGGCCGCCGCCGGCCGAAATCGCGTGCAGGTCATGCCCGGCGGCATGCGTGGTCCGCACCAGCTCCACCATGGCGCCGCATACCTGCTCGAGGTGGCGGTAGTCCACGCCCGAGCCGATGTGCATGTGCAGCCCTACGAGCTTCAGGCCATGCTGGCGGATGGCGGCCAGCGCGGCGGGCAGGTCGGTGTGCCAGATGCCGTGCTTGCTGTGCTCGCCACCGGTGTTGGTCTTGTTGCTGTGGCCATGGCCAAAGCCGGGGTTGATGCGCAGCCACACGGCGTGGCCGGGTGACGCCGCGCCCAGCTGGTGCAGCATGTCGATGGAGCCGGCGTTCACCGGCACGCCATGCTCGACCACGCAGGCCAGCGTGGCCGCGTCGAACAGGTCGGCCGTGAAGACGATCTCCGAGGGGCCCTCTGCTGTCTGGCCGGGCTGGTAGCCAGCGGCCAGCGCGCGCAGGATTTCGCCGCGCGAGACCGCGTCCACCTTCACGCCCTGCGCGCGCATCAGCGCGAGGATGTGGATGTTGGAGCAGGCTTTTTGCGCAAAGCGGATGGTGTCGAAGTTCGACAACTGTGCGATGCGCTGGCGGATGGTGGCGGCGTCATAGACCCACAGCGGGGTACCGAACTGGTCGGCCAGCGACCACAGTTGTGCAGGCGAAAAAGGGTTGGACATGGGGCGATCCGGGGGCTGAGAAATGCGCAAGGGGCGGTGGACCCAGCATTGGATCCAGGGGCTTGAAGTTTACCGGGCAATCATTGTGGACGGGCCTGCGCCCCATATGCCCCCGCTGGGTGAGGGCGCCAGCGCCGCCCGCTAACGTTGCCACCGGGTTGTGGTTTGATTTTTGAGTGAAATCGGGCTGCAGACCTTGTTTTTAATGGGCTATATGCTATTGAAATAATAGCTATTGATGCGCGATGCACCGGCGCCCGATCCTGCGGGGCTTCGCCCTCCAAGCCGGGGCGTTGTTGCTTAAAACTCCCGGTTGTCGATCAGGCGCGTGGCGCCCAGCCGCGCGGCGCCCAGGGCCACCAGGGTTCCGGGGGCATCGCCTGTTGTGGCCGGCTGCAAGTCGTGGCGCCGGCGCACCGTCAGGTAGTCGGGCAGCCAGCCGCGCGCGCGCAGCTGCTCCAGCGCTTGCTGTTCCAGGTCGGCAGTCTTCAGCGTGCCTGTGGCCTGCGCCGTGGCCCAGCGGTCAGAAAGTTGCTGCAGCGCCTGCGACAGCGCCACGGCTTCCTGGCGCTCTTGCGGGCTGAGGTAGCCGTTGCGCGAGCTCAGGGCCAGGCCGTCGGGGGCGCGGCTGGTGTCGCCCGCCACCACCTCGATGGGCAGTGCGAACTGCCGCACCATCTGGCGAATCACCATGAGCTGCTGGTAGTCCTTGCGGCCAAACACCGCCGCGCCGCCGCCGCTGGCGCCAAACACGCAGCTGAACAGCTTCATCACCACCGTGGCCACCCCGGTGAAGAAGCCGGGGCGGAACTGGCCTTCGAGCAGGTCGGCCAGCTGCGGGTCGGGCTGCACCTTGAAGGTCTGGGGCTCGGGGTAGAGGTCGGTCTCGCGCGGGGCAAACAGCACATCGCAGCCGGCGGCCTGCAGCTGGGCGCAGTCGGCCTCCCAGGTGCGCGGGTAGCTGTCGAAGTCTTCGTGCGGCAGAAACTGCAGGCGGTTCACGAAGATGCTGACCACGGTGGTGTCACCCAGCGGCCGGGCCTGGCGCACCAGCGACAGGTGCCCCTCGTGCAGGTTGCCCATGGTGGGCACGAAGGCGGGGCGGCGGCCGGCCAGGGCCGCGCGCAGTTCGGAAATGGAGCGGGCGATGAGCATGGTTCTGGTGGAAAAGGCCTGGACTTACCAGGCGTGCACTGCATTGTCGGGAAAGCGGCCCTCTTTGACGGCCTGCACATAGGCCTCCATGGCGCCGCGCACGCTGCCGGCGTCTTGCATGAAGTTGTGCACAAAGCGGGCCATCTTGCCCAGGTTCATGCCCAGCATGTCATGCAGCACCAGCACCTGGCCGGCCGTGCCATTGCCTGCGCCGATGCCGATGGTGTGGCAGTGCGGCAGCTCGGCGGTGATTTCGGTGGCCAGCACGGAGGGCACCATCTCCAGCACCAGCATGGCGGCGCCGGCGTTCTGCAGCTCCAGCGCCTCTTTGCGCAGCGTGCGCGCTGCATCATCGGTCTTGCCCTGCACGCGGTAGCCTCCCAGCGCGTGCACGGTTTGCGGCGTCAGGCCCAGGTGGGCGCACACCGGCACGCCACGCTGCACCAGAAATTCCACCGTGGGCGCGGTCCAGCCGCCGCCCTCGAGCTTGACCATGTGCGCGCCCGCCTGCATCAGTGTGCAGGCGCTGCGCAGGGCCTGTTCGCGCGACTCGTGGTAGCTGCCGTAAGGCAGGTCGGCCACCAGCCAGGCCGTGCCCTGCACGCGGTGCAGGCCGCGCGCCACGCTGGCCGTGTGGTAGGCCATGGTGTCGAGCGACACGCCCACGGTGCTGGGCAGGCCCTGGCAGACCATGCCCAGCGAGTCACCGACCAGAATGCACTCCACGCCCGCCGCATCGGCCACGGCGGCAAAGGTGGCGTCGTAGGCGGTGAGCATGGTGATTTTTTCGCCGGCTTCGCGCATCTGCGCCAGGCGCGGCAGGCT
>DAOPUP010000347.1:0-3088 GCA_035350655.1 Acidovorax sp.
CTTCCTGCACAACGAGGTCGAAACCATCGAGAACCGGCGGCAAAAGCTCGAAGAATTCCTGCCCGAGGCCCGCATCGCCGTGGCCCACGGCCAGATGCCCGAGCGCGAGCTGGAGCGCGTGATGCGCGACTTCGTGGCCCAGCGCTACAACATCCTGCTGTGCTCGACCATCATCGAGACCGGCATCGACGTGCCCACGGCCAACACCATCATCATGAGCCGCGCCGACAAGTTTGGCCTGGCGCAGCTGCACCAGCTGCGCGGCCGTGTGGGACGCAGCCACCACCAGGCGTATGCGTACCTGATGGTGCCCGACGTCGAAGGCCTGACCAAGCAGGCACAGCAGCGGCTTGATGCGATCCAGGCCATGGAGGAACTGGGCAGCGGCTTTTATCTGGCCATGCACGATTTGGAGATCCGTGGCGCGGGCGAAGTGCTGGGCGAGAACCAGAGCGGCAACATGCTGGAGGTGGGCTTTCAGCTCTACAACGAGATGCTCTCCGAGGCCGTGCGCTGCCTCAAGGCGGGCAAGGAGCCCGACCTGCTCTCGCCCCTGTCCGTCACCACCGACATCAACCTGCACGCCCCGGCCCTGCTGCCCGACGACTACTGCGGCGACGTGCACCTGCGCCTGTCGTTCTACAAGAAGCTGGCCACGGCCAAGAACCCCGACCAGATCGACGGCCTGCTCGAAGAGATCGTGGACCGCTTTGGCAAGCTCCCCGCCCAGGCCCAGACCCTCATCGACGTGCACCGCCTGCGCGTGCTGAGCCAGCCCTATGGCGTAGTGAAGGTGGATGCAGCTCCGGGCGTGATCACCATCACCTTCAAGCCCCAGCCGCCGATCGACCCCATGCGCATCATCGAGCTGATCCAGAAGAACAAGCACATCAAGCTGGCGGGCAACGAGAAGTTGCGCATTGAACGCGAACTCAAGGAACCCAAAGACCGTGCCCAGCTGGTGCGCGACATCTTGCGCAGCCTGGGCCAGCCGCTGGCACAGCCGGTTGCCGCCTGAGCCGTGCACCGCCCCCCATTCGCAACCCCCCATGGTGCTTGAAGCAGCGCTGACGGCCATTGCCCTGCTGGCGGCACTGGGGTTGCGCCCATGGCGGCTGCTGCGCGGCGCCCCACCCCTGCCGGGGCAAGAACGCACACTGTCGCCGCTGCTCACGCCCCTGCTGGCCACCCTGGTGTTCCTGCCATGGCTGTGGGCCCTGCCCACGCTGCACGCCATGCCGCTGCAGCTGCAGTGGTCGGGCGCCTGCCTGGTGGTGCTGATGCTGGGCTGGCCTCTGGCCATTCCGGTACTGGTGGTCGTGGGCATGACGGCCTGCCTGTTGTCCCCCGCCATGGGCTGGCCCGAGGCGCTGGGAGCCATCGCCTGGCAAGGCGTGACGCCTGCCACCCTGGCGCTGCTGCTGGGGGCGCTGGTGCGGCGCTTTCTTGGTACCCACCTCTTCGTTTATGTGCTGGGCCGCGCCTTTTTGGGAACGGTGCTGTGTCTCTTTGCCTCCGGTGCCTTGTCGCAGTGGAGTGGCCACCAGCTGCCGGGGGTGGGTGACGAACTCTCGCTGGTGGCACGCTGGCTCATGGCCTGGGGTGACGCGTTTGTCACCGGCATGCTCACCGCCATCTTTGTGGCGTTCAAGCCGCAATGGCTGGCCACCTGGTCCGACCCGCTCTACCTGGGGCCGCCCCGATAGGCTGCAGCGCCCACTGCACTGCCAATTGATGCATATCAATCGGATCCAGCTCCCACCGCGCCATAGTTAGAAACCCATTCAACAAGGAGGGTTTCATGAAATTGCTGACGGATCTCTTTTCCACTGACTACGGCCTGATGAGCATCATCGGCATTGCATTCATGCTTTGCATGATGGTCTTTTTCATTCGACTGTTTCTGGGCAAGATCGACGCAAGCGCTGCGGCCCAGCCACCAGGACAAGCTCCCCGGTCACCGCGCTCCCACTGACCATAGGGACCCCGGAGTCCCTGGAGCGTCGTGGCAGCATGGCCGTCGGGCTAACATTGCGCCTTCGAATTCATGACGCAGCCCCGTTTTCCATGACCCAAGCCACCGAATTTGCCCCGGGCCTCGTTGTCCAGGGCATCCTGTCAGCCCAGTCCCTGTCCAGCTACAAACTCATTGCTTTTGACATGGACTCCACCCTCATCAACATCGAGTGTGTGGACGAAATTGCCGATGCCGCCGGCCGCAAGGCCGAAGTGGCGGCCATCACCGAAGCTGCCATGCAGGGCCTGATCACCGACTTCAAGGAGAGCCTGCGCCAGCGCGTGGCCCTGCTCAAGGGGGTCAGCGTAGGGCACATGGAACAGGTGTTCACCGAACGCCTGCGCTTCAACCCCGGCGCCAAAGAACTCATCACCGCCGCCAAGGCCGCGGGCTTGACCACATTGCTGGTGTCGGGCGGCTTCACCTTCTTTGCCGACCGCGTGCGGGCGGGCCTGGGTATCGACTTGGCCCGCTCCAACCTGCTCGAAGTGGAGAACGGCCTGCTCACGGGCCGCATGGTGGACCAGTCCTGGGGAGACATCTGTGACGGCGCCGAGAAGCGCCGCACCCTGCTCGAAGTCGCCTCTCTCATGGGTATCTCGCCCGCACAGGCGATTGCCGTGGGCGATGGCGCCAATGACCTGCCCATGATGGGCGCCGCTGGCCTGTCGGTGGCCTATCACGCCAAGCCCGCCGTGCGCGCGCAGGCCAAGATTGCCATCAACCAGGGCGGACTGGACCGCCTTCTGGAAGTGTTGCGGCCCTGAAGCTGCTGCCCGAAGCTTCTTTGCAGGCTTTAGTCCACCTGATCCGGCAGCCCCGGCACGCTGGGCGTGGTGGTGAGGCGACGACGCGATATGGGCATCGCCACGATGCTTTGCGGCTCGGTGAGCAGGTCCGCGAGCGTCACCTTGTCCAGCACGGCCAGAAAAGCGCGCATGGCCTGGCCCAGCACCCCCTTGAGGTCACAGTGGCTGTTGAGCCGGCACTGGTTGTGCTCCGGGTTAAAACATTCGACCAGATCGAAATCGGTTTCGGTGGCACGCACCACGGCACCGATGTTGATGTCGC
>DAOPUP010000348.1:0-3086 GCA_035350655.1 Acidovorax sp.
TTGCGGCCCTGTCGGCGCCGGCTCTGGCGGCCTGCTTGTGGGCGCTGAAAGGTGCGGCGCCGACCCGCCTGGCATGGGCTGGGGCTGGCGCCGGCCTGCTGGCAGGAACCTTGGGAACGCTGGTCTATGCGCTGCATTGCCCCGAAATGGCCGCCCCGTTCCTGGCGTTATGGTACCTGGCGGGCATGGCTATCCCGACAACGCTGGGGGCTGTGCTGGGGCCCCGCCTGCTGCGTTGGTAGTCGCGCCCCTTGGCGGCAAAGTCAGCCCGCTACCCGCTTGTTGTAGGCGCGAAACACTGTGTCCAGCGTCCAGCCCAGCGATTCGTAGAGGGATTGCGCCGCGGTATTGATGTGTGCCGTGGTCAGGTGCATGCGTACCTTGCCATGAGCGCGAGCCGTGGCCTCGTCGGCCATCAGCAGTCTGCGCCCGTCTTGCGTGCCGTGGGGTTCACGAACAGTCCGTACAGCGTGTAGTCGGGTGCCGCTTCCACCGAGTAGAACGTGGGGTAGAGAGTTGGCAAAAGCCTATCGCCCCCTGTGATGCATTCAGCGCCAGCAAGATTGCCGACTCCTCACGCTCCAGCTGCTCGGCAATGAATGCCCGTGCGCAGGCGAGCCTGGTCGCCTGCTCGTAAAACTGCCGATGGGCGTCAAACAGCAGCCCTATGGCGTCGGCCGGAGCGACGGCTGTGTACAGCGTTCATGTTGTAGGTGGAAAGGGGTGTGCTGCACACATCGGACGGTATGCGAGCGGACGCGGATTGTAGGGAGCGATATCCCTGCGCAGAAGCGTTTTGCGCCCAGCGCGGGTTCGGGTAGTGCGCCGGTGGGCTTTTGGCCCCGGCGCCACTATTGCATTGCATTCCCCGTGCCTTGTCCCTAATTTTGACTGATTGGTATTTTAAATATACCATTGGTTCATTATAAAACTGCTATGTATAGGATCCGCCATGCGCCATGCTGTCCTCGCAACTTCCCCTTATGCGGTCCGAATCGCCGCCTTGCTGACCCTCACCGCCCTCGGGGCGGGGCTGTCGTTTGGGGTTCGTGCCCAGGCCTTTGACGCCGTGCGTCTGTATGGCGCGGCAGCCGACCGCGATGGCGGTACGGTGGGGCTGGCTGTGGTGGCGGGCCACGAGTACATGGGATCGGACGAGCGCCGTACGCGTGTCTATCCGGCCCTTGACTACCGCTGGGCCAGCGGCTGGTTTGCCGGCACCACCAATGGCATTGGCTACAACTTTTCGCGCCAGGCGGGTGTGCAGTACGGTGTGCGTGTGACCGCAGATTTCGGCCGGGACGAAAGCCGCTCGGCGGTGCTGCGCGGCTTGGGAGACGTGGATGCGCGTCCTGAGCTGGGTGCGTTTTACAACCTGCAGCCCACGCCCCATACTTTTTTGACGTCGTCAGTGCGCTATGGCGCGGGCCAGGGGCGCGATGGCCTGCTGATTGATCTGGGGGCGGGGCTCAATGCGCAAGTGGCGCCCGCATGGCGCATGGGGGCGGGCGTGGCGGCCACCTGGGCCAATGCGGCATACACGCAGTCGTATTTTGGCGTCGATGCCGCCCAGGCAGCCCGCAGTGGCCGCAGCGTCTACACGGCCAGCGCCGGAGTGCGTGACGTGCGGGTGTCGGTGTCGGCCACCTATGCGATCACGCCCCGCGCATCGGCCACGGCTGCGCTGTCTTACAGCCGCCTGCAGGGTGATGCCGCCAGCAGCCCCATCGTGCGGGACCGGGCCGGGGCCAACGGTGTGCTGGCCGTTACCTACGCGTTCTGAGCAGGTTTCCTGGCTGATCCTGGGTGGCGGGCTGCTGGCACGCGTGGCCTGCGGCACCCCGTCACCGTGCCGGGGGTCCGTGTGCGTGGGTCAAGCCGCCGCGCTGTGATGAAGCCACTGCGCCACCGCCTCCACCCGCGCCTGATGGATCAGCGTGCCCACCTCGGGTCCGGTCACGCCCCTGTCGGCAGCCTGCGCTGCAATGTCACGCGTGACGACCGATTGCACAGCAGCCAGCACGGCGGCCAGGCGTGGGCGCTGGAGGTAGGCCGAATCGCCAAACCCCAGCCGTCCGCGCGCGTCACACTCGCAAGCCAGCAGGATGTCGGCAAACCGCTCGGGCTTGCGGATGGCGTCGCAACGCTCCAGCAGGCGCACCAGGGCCGCCGCGCCCAGCTCGTTGCTGCGGTGGATATTGCCGTGCTCGCGCGCCACCACGTCGGCTGTTTCGCGGCATTCGGTGGGCACGCGCAGGCGCTCGCACAGGCCCTTGAGCAGTTTGGCGCTGCGCTGCTCGTGGCCGATGTGGCGCGGCAGCATGTCGGCGGGCGTGGTGCCTTTGCCAAGGTCGTGCGTCAGGCAGGCAAAGCGCACGGTAAGCGGTGCCTGCAGCCGAGCGGCCCTGTCCAGCACCATCATCAGGTGCACGCCAGTGTCGATTTCGGGGTGGTATTCGGCGCGCTGGGGCACGCCCCACAAGCGGTCCACCTCGGGCAGTACCACTTTGAGGGCGCCGCAGGCGCGCAGCACCTCGAACATGTGCGAGGGTTTTTCTTCCATCAATCCGCGTGCCAGCTCCTGCCACACGCGCTCGGCCACCAGGTGGTCGGCCTCGCCATGCGCCACCATGGAGCGCATCAGTTCCATCGTCTCGGGGGCCACCGAAAAATCGGTGAAGCGGGCGGCAAAGCGGGCCACGCGCAGGATACGCACCGGGTCGTCGTGGAAGGCGTCGGTCACATGGCGCAGCACGCGCGCCGCGATGTCGCGGGCGCCGTGGTAGGGGTCAAAAAGGCCTTGGGTGCTTGATGTGTCTGCACTGGTAGCTATCGCATTGATAGTGAGGTCGCGGCGCGACAGGTCTTCTTCCAGCGTTACGTCGGGCGAGCTCTGCACCACAAAGCCACGGTAGCCGCGCCCGCTCTTGCGCTCGGTGCGCGCCAGCGCGTATTCCTCGCGTGTTTCGGGGTGCAGAAAAACCGGAAAGTCGCGTCCCACCGGCAGATAGCCCAGCGCCAGCATCTGCTCGGGCGTGGCGCCCACCACCACCCAGTCGTGGTCATTCACGGGGCGGCCCAGCAGC
>DAOPUP010000349.1:0-3084 GCA_035350655.1 Acidovorax sp.
TGTCGTTCATTTCGCTCACGCTGGTGTTGCCCGCGCTGGTGCCGCTGCTGGCGCCCGGCGGCCAGCTGCTGATGCTGGTCAAGCCGCAGTTCGAGTTGCAGCCCGGCCAGGTGGGCAAGGGCGGCATCGTGCGCGATGCGTCGCTGTATGCGGTGGTCGAGCAGCGCATTCGCGACTGCTGTGCCGAACTGGGCCTGGTGGTGCAGGCCTGGCTCGACAGCCCCATTCAGGGCGGCGATGGCAACCGGGAATTTTTTGTACAGGCAAGGAGGGCTGCATGAACGCTGCCAACGCACAGGGCACCGGTTTTCCGGTGAGTTTTGAGTTTTTTCCGCCCAAGACGCCCGAAGGCGCCGACAAGCTGCGC
Organism: Acidovorax sp.; assembly: GCA_035350655.1. Taxonomy (GTDB): domain Bacteria; phylum Pseudomonadota; class Gammaproteobacteria; order Burkholderiales; family Burkholderiaceae_C; genus Acidovorax. The sequence goes on from DAOPUP010000349.1 coordinate 368, forward strand.
GGGGTGCGCCAGCAGCTTTATGCCTTGCAACCGGATTTTTGCTCCGTGACCTATGGCGCAGGGGGCTCCACGCAGGAGGGCACCTTTGGCACGGTGCGTGAAATCCTGGCGGAAGGTGTGGGCGCGGCCTCGCATTTTTCCTGCATTGGTGCCACGCGCCAGTCGGTGCGCGAGCAGCTCGCCGTGCTCAAGGCCATGGGCGTCAAACGCCTGGTGGCTTTGCGCGGCGATCTGCCCAGCGGCTATGGCGCCGGCGGCGAGTTTCAATACGCCAGCGATCTGGTGGCCTTTATCCGCGCGGAAACGGGGCGGGACTTTCACCTTGAGGTGGCGGCCTACCCCGAGGTGCATCCCCAGGCCAAGTCGCCCGAGGCTGACCTTCAGGCCTACGCGACCAAGGTGCAGGCCGGTGCAGACTCTGCCATCACGCAGTATTTTTATAACAGCGACGCGTATTTCCGCTTTGTCGAAGATGCCCAGCGCCTGGGGGCTGAAGTGCCCGTGGTGCCGGGCATCATGCCGATCGGAAGCTCGACGCAGTTGATGCGCTTTTCGGACGCCTGCGGCGCCGAGATTCCCCGCTGGATTCGCCTGCGCCTGCAGGCGTTCGGCGACGACACGGCCAGCATCAAGGCCTTTGGCCTTGATGTGGTGACGGACCTGTGCGATCAGCTGCGCAGCGCAGGCGTGCCGGCGCTGCACTTCTACACCATGAACCAGAGCGCCGCGACGCTGGAAATCTGTCGCCGGCTGGGGATCTGATGGCATGGCGCGGCCTGCCCTCGCGGGCACTGCGTCACGCCCTGTGCGGGCTGCTGCTTTGTGCTGCCGGCGCCTGGCTGCTCAGCGGTGCATGGGTGGGCGCCCAGGCACAGGGCCTGGCGGCAGAGCCCGACGCCCTGGCGCCCCACCTGCTGTCGGTGCCGGGCGAGGCCCTGCTGATCGATCCGCCGGCCTCGCCGTCCTCTCTTGCTTCCACCATGCCTTTTCTTGCCGGTTCTCCGCCGCTGGGTCTTGCCGCTGACGAGGTGGGGCTGGCGTCCTGGTATGGCGCGAAGTTTCACAAGCGCCGCACCGCCAGCGGGGAGCTGTTTGACATGAAGGCGCTGACCGCAGCGCATCCCTCCCTGCCGTTTGGCTCGCGTGTGTGCGTGCGCAGCCAAGCCACGGGCCGGTCGGTGGTGGTGCGTATCAACGACCGGGGGCCGCACACCGGCAATCGCGTGATCGATCTGAGCCGTGGCGCCGCCGAAGTGCTGGGGATGGTGGGCCTGGGGCTCAAGCCGGTGGAGCTGTTTGCCCTGGACGAGGGCGAGCGCGATTGCCCCGCTCCCTGAGCGTCCCTGACCACCAACGGCGTTACCCGCCCGATTCGAGCGTGTGCGTGGCGTTTTTGTCCTGCGCCAGCAGCTCGGCCATCTGCGGCAGCGCGGTTTTCAGGGCCGCCTTCAGCGTGAAGGGCGGATTGATCAGGAACATGCCGCTGGCTGGAAGGCCGGGGCGCTTGACTTCGCCTTCTGCGTTTTCGGTCAGTTTGCTGGACTTCACGGTCAGCGTGGCGTGCAGCCAGCTCTTGCCTGCCTTGGTGGCCAGCGTTTTCAGGCGGCGCGGCAGATCGTGCGCTTCGGGGCGCGGAATGATGGGGTACCAGACGGCATAGGTGCCGGTGGCAAAGCGCTTGAGCGAATCGGCCGCCATGTCCAGCACCTTGCCGTAGTCGCTCTTCATTTCATAGCTGGGGTCGCACAGCACCAGGGCACGGCGGGCTGGTGGAGGCAGAAATTTGCGGATGCCTTCGAAACCGTCTTCGTGCAGCACGGCCACCTGCCGGCCGGCCTCCAGCTGCGCCACATTGCCGGCCAGCGCGCGCAGATCGGTCGGGTGCAGCTCAAACAGCTTGAGCTTGTCGTGGTCGCGCAGCAGCCGCTGGATGATGAAAGGAGAGCCGGGGTACACCTTGGTGTTGGCGCCCTGGTTGAAGGCTTTCACCATGTCCACATAAGCCTGCAGCGCGGGCGTGAGGGCGGCAACACCGGGCGCCGTGAGGCGCAGGATGCCGTCCACCGCCTCGCCGCTGGTGCTGGCATAGTCGCCATCGAGCCGGTACAGGCCCGCGCCCGCATGGGTGTCGAGCACGGTGAGGGCGGCGTCTTTTTCGGTGAGGTGTTGCAAGGCAGCAATCAGGACGGTGTGCTTGAGCACATCGGCGTGGTTGCCCGCATGAAAGGCGTGGCGATAACTGAACATGGCGCAATGGTAACGACTTGGGTAACGGCCGGCCCTGGGCCACTATGGTGCGCCTTGCCTGCAGCGCAGGGTTGCGGCGGAAAAAATTGCTGAGGGGGCGCCCCTTGTGCATCTTCGCTGAAGGCGAAAGCTGGGTCTGGCTGGTCGTCCGAAGGACTCACAGGCCTGGCGGCGGCCCCGCGCCCGGGCAGTGCTGGCCGAGGCGAAATGGACGCAGAAGCCTGTTTCAGGCGGGTTGCTTGCCTAAAAAGCGCGCAGCTTCGTATAATGGCGGGCTTCGCAGCGCTTTGTGGTTCCGCGGCGAAGACTTTCTCCCACCTAAGAGGCTTCCGAAAGAGATGCACCGACCGTGGAAAAGAACCCGCCAAACCCTCTTTTGAAGAGAAAACTCATGACTACTACTTTCAGCGCCAAGCCCGCTGAGGTCGTGCACGAGTGGTTTGTGATTGACGCGACCGACAAGGTCCTCG
>DAOPUP010000350.1:0-3081 GCA_035350655.1 Acidovorax sp.
CTGCGCAGCTACACCGATTACCAGGCCGAATTGGCCCGCCGCAGCCAGATTGCCCTGGCCATCCGTACCGCGCAGTGGCTGGCCGAGCAATACGAGCTGGACACCGACGAGCTGGAAGCTGCGGGTGCCGATGCCGAGGCGGTTATTCGCACCGGACTGCTCATGCAGGCCCTGGTGCCCAGGGCCATGGACCGGGGCGAGTGGCCCAACGCCGTGGCTTTGGAGAAGTGGGTCAGGGCGCTGCGCAAGAAAAACTGGGCGGCGCCTGCGCAGCTGCGGCTGCCCGCCGGCCTGCCTGCGGATCTGCGCGATGTGATGCAGGCCCAGTGGGCTGCCGTGCAGGCAGACCTGCCCCGACTGCTCGACCCCGCTGCACCACTGCGTGCGCTGTTGCGCCCCACAAGCATGTTCCGCGCCCGTTACTTCCTGCTGGACGACCCCCTGGCTGAGGTAGACCACTACCACCGCAGCCTGGATGCGCTGCAAGAAGGCGAGGATCCTCCGAAGCCCGCCAGCGACACATGGACCCGAACCACCCAGGGCAACGAAGACGAGCATGCGCTGCTCACGCTGTTCCTGTGCCTGGCCGCAGGCGCACCCAAAAAGACCTTGCTCACCGAGAAAACCGCCGCCAGCCTCATCCGCAAGATCCGCAAGAACGGTCTGCAGCCCGAACTGGCCACTGCGTTCATCCGCAGCCACGCGCCGGGCGCGTACCAGGCGGACTACATCGGCATGTGGAACAGCTTTGTAGAGGAATCGGGCAAAACGCTGGGCAGCGACATGGACTATCAGATGCACGACGCACTGGCCTTGCTGCGCCGCGAGTGCCATGTGGTGGCGTGACGGCTTGACGGTGCTGTGGGGGGGGGGGCGACGGCACAGGGCCCGTGATATGTCTTTTTGCGTGGTCGTGCCCGAGGCTGGAAAACCCCTGCAATCGATTCCGGGAATGTTGTTACAATTGAAAACGTTTCTTTCTGTTTTGCTGGCTAGACAAGTCAGCAACAAGCGGTGACATCGCGCTAAGTCGTTCAGAGTTCTGATTTCAGACCACCCCATTCCCCGTGCACAGCCCAACGCTCGTCATTTTCGCTGGAATCATTGCGGCGCTGGTCACCACGGTGCTTCATGCCGTGTGGCATTTCAACCGGGGCATTCCAGGCTTGCGGCTGTGGACGCTGTCTTTTTTGAGTGTGTCGGTGTTTTGCGCCATTTTGATATTGCGCGATCACCTGCCGCAATTGCTGTTCGTGGTGCTTGCGCAGACCTTCGTCGCCTTGGCGGCCTACCTTTGCTTTATGGCAAGTCGCGCGTACATGGGGCGACCGCACCTATGGCATGGGTATGCGGTATCGGCCATTGCTGCCGTGGTGGCGCTGTCTATGTATTTCACGGTGGTGCAGCCGCACCTGGGAATCCGGTTCGCGTTGATGGGATCGGTGTCAGGCCTGTATTTTTTGCTGACCGCCCGTACCCTGGCCTGCGGCGGTTTTCGAAATTGGCCCGCACGTTATCTGTTTGCGTTCGTGGCGGGTCTGCATGGGTTCTTTATTCTGCTGCGGCCGCTGCTTTTCAGACTGGCTGCGCCGGACCTGGGCACAGGTGACGGCATGGTGGCGTTGCTGTCGCAATTCGTGGTGCTCGAGTCCACCGTATCTCTGGTGATGATGGCCTTTGGCACACTGATGCTCATCAATGAACACATCACCAGAGAGTTGCGCCATCTGGCGGAGGTCGATCCACTCACCCACGTCTTCAACCGGCGCGCCTTTCTCACGCTGCTGGACAAGGCCATCAGCAATGCGCACCGTACGAAGTCCGGGCTTTCCGTGCTGGTGATGGATCTGGACCATTTCAAGAAGATCAACGACAGCTGGGGACACAAGGGAGGCGATGATGTGCTGCGCCATTTTGTGCGTCTGGCCAGCGCTTGTCTGCGCCATGAGGATGTGTTGGGGCGGCTGGGCGGAGAAGAGTTTGCCATTTTCCTGCCCAACGCCAGCAGTCTGGGCTCCTTGGCCGTGGCCGAGCGCCTGCGTGCCTTGGTGGCCAGCCAGTCCGTCACAACCGACCGTGGTCAGATCAGCCTGACGGTGAGCATCGGGGTTGCCCAGTACCTGCCCGGCGATTCGTCGGACGTCCTGCTGCAGCGCGCCGATGAGGCCATGTACCTGGCCAAGGAGCATGGGCGCAACCGGGTGCAGGCGGATCTTTCGCCGTTGGCATGAACCGGCGTGGACGCTGGCAGAGTGGTATGTGCCCTGGAAAGCACGGGGATACTGCGGCCCCTTGCTGAGTGCGTGCGCCGCCACACAGCGATCATTGCTGTGTTTTTGCTATATTAATAATAGCAATAAGTCTATTTTTTATATGGGCTAGGTGCCTATTCTTGTGCTGCGTACGCTTTGGGCAATGCGGCCGGCTTGTGTCGGCACAGGCCGGCCGATGCCGCTTCGGGGCGGGGGCGGCGTTTGCTCCGCACCCGCCTCGCTGAGCCCCTGGCCGGTGCGGGCTCAGAACTCCATGACCAGCGCTGCGCGCAGGCTGCGACCAGGCTGGGTGTAGGCATCGTTCACGGTGCTGGCGGCGGCCAGGCCGTACACATCGGGCCAGAGCCAGTATTTGCGGTTGGTGAGGTTGTGCACGGCAACGTTCAAGCGCAGATCTTTGCGCAGGCGCCACTGGGCCGACAAATCGATGGTGGTGGCCTGCCCGATGGTGAACTGCGTGTTGGGAGCCTTGACGGCCGATGCGCTGTCGATATCGCTGGATTTTTTGGCGCCATAGTGGCGCAGGTCCGCGCGCAGGCCCCAGGCGCCGGTGTGGTACTGCACACCCAGGCTGATCTGCTGGGGGTCGATGGAGTTCAGGGGGGCGCCCGTGGCCCGGTTCACCCCCTTGGCGCGACCCCAGCTGAAGGGGGTGCTCACGCGCCCGCCTGCCATCGGGCCCCAGTCATAGAGGCCCTTCACTTCGATGCCCGTGATGCGGGCCCGCTCGGTGTTGAGGGTCTGGAACACCCGGGGGTCTGCCGCAGTCCCCGTGCCTCGGATGAGCACGGTGTCCATGATGAGGTTG
>DAOPUP010000351.1:0-3073 GCA_035350655.1 Acidovorax sp.
CCCTGGACGATTTCTGCCAGCACGCCGGCAGCCGGTGCGGGCACTTCCAGCACGACCTTGTCGGTTTCGATCTCGATCAGGATCTCGTCCACGGCCACCGCCTCGCCGGCCTTTTTCTTCCAGGTCAGCATGGTGGCCTCGGCCACGGATTCGGACAGTTGCGGTACTTTGACTTCTACGATAGCCATATCAATTCTTTCGGAATGGGGTTTTGTTCTGGAGAGGGGTTGCCGGCCTTACTTGGTCAGGACAAAACCCTTGAGCTTGGCAAACGCGCCTTCGACCAGCGCCTTTTGCTGTTCCTGGTGCAGGTGCGAATACCCCACGGCAGGCGAAGCAGACGCTGCACGGCCGGAGTAGCCCAGTTTTTGGCCATCGAGCATGTTCTCGTGGATGTTGTGCTGGATGAAGAACCAGGCGCCCTGGTTCTGCGGCTCGTCCTGGCACCACACGATGTCCGTGGCGTTCGGGTACTTCTTGATCGCCGCGGCAAACGCCTTGTGCGGGAACGGATAGACCTGCTCGACACGGATGATCGCCACGTCGCTCGCCTCGTTCTCGGTGCGCTTCTTCACCAGGTCGTAGTACACCTTGCCGGAGCAGGCGATCACGCGCTTGACCTTGTCAGCCTTCTTGTCGATGGCCTCGTTTTGCTCCGGGATCACCGTCTGGAAGCTGCCCTTGGTGAACTCGGACAGCGGCGAGGTGGCATCCTTGTTGCGCAGCAGCGACTTGGGCGTGAAGATGATCAGGGGCTTGCGCACATCGCGCACCATCTGGCGGCGCAACACATGGAAGATCTGGCTGGCCGTGGTGGGCTGCACGATCTGCATGTTGGCATCGGCCGCCAGCTGCATGAAACGCTCCAGGCGTGCCGAGCTGTGCTCTGGGCCCTGGCCTTCGTAACCGTGCGGCAGCATCAGCGTCAGGCCGTTGGCACGGCCCCACTTCACCTCGCCGGAGGCGATGAACTGGTCGATCACCACCTGTGCGCCGTTGGCAAAGTCACCGAACTGGGCTTCCCAGACGACGAGCGTGTTGGGGTCAGAGCCCGCATAGCCGTACTCGAAGCCCAGCACGGCTTCTTCAGACAGGATGGAGTCGATCACGACGAACGGAGCCTGGTTCTCGGCCACGTTCTGCAGCGGCACATAGGTGCCGGTGTCCCACTTTTCGCGGTTCTGGTCGTGAATCACTGCATGGCGGTGCGTGAAGGTGCCACGGCCCGAGTCTTCACCCGACAGACGCACCGGGTAGCCGCTGGCCACCAGCGAGGCAAAAGCCATGCTCTCACCCATGCCCCAGTCCACGTTCACATCACCACGGCCCATGGCCGCGCGGTCGTCGTACACCTTCTTGACGAGTTGGTGCGGGGTGATGGTCGATGGAATCGTCGTGAGCTTCTCCGACAAGCGCTTCCACTCGGTCAGCGGAATGGCGGTGTCGCCGGCATCGGTCCACTTCTTGCCCAGGAAGGGCGACCAGTCCACCGCGTACTTGCTCTTGAAGTTGGTCAGCACCGGGTCGACTGTGTGCTTGCCGGCATCCATGGCGGCCCGGTAGGCCTTCACCATGTCATCGCCCAGCGATTCGCCCAGGCCTTGCGCCGCCAGCTTGTCGGCGTACAGCTTGCGCGTGCCGGGGTGGGCCGCGATCTTCTTGTACATCAGCGGCTGGGTCAGTGCAGGCGTGTCCTGCTCGTTGTGGCCCAGCTTGCGAAAGCAGGTGATATCCACCACCACGTCCTGACGGAACTCCATGCGGAACTCCAGGGCCAGCTGCGTGGCCAGCACCACGGCTTCCGGGTCGTCGCCGTTCACGTGCAGTACGGGAGCTTCGACCATCTTGACGATGTCGGTGCAGTACACGGTGGAGCGCATGTCGCGCGGGTCCGACGTGGTGAAACCGATCTGGTTGTTGATGATGATGTGCACCGTGCCGCCCGTGGTGTAGCCACGGGTCTGTGCCAGCGCCAGGGTTTCCTGGTTCACGCCCTGGCCGCCAAAGGCCGAGTCGCCGTGCACCAGCACCGGCAGCACCTGGCTGCCCTTGGGGTCGCCGCGGCGGTCCATGCGGGCGCGCACCGAGCCTTCGACCACGGGGTTCACGATTTCAAGGTGCGAGGGGTTGAACGCCAGCGACAGGTGCACGGGGCCACCGGCCGTCGATACATCCGAGCTGAAGCCCTGGTGGTACTTCACGTCACCGGCCGGCAGATCTTCCGGCGCCGTGTGGTCGAACTCGGCGAACAGGTCCTTGGGCATCTTGCCCAGCGAGTTCACCAGCACGTTCAGGCGGCCACGGTGGGCCATGCCGATCACGATTTCCTGCACGCCTTTGGCGCCGGCCGACTGGATCAGCTCGTCCATGGAGGCGATGAAGCTCTCGCCGCCTTCGAGCGAGAAGCGCTTTTGGCCGACATACTTGGTGTGCAGGAAACGCTCCAGCCCTTCGGCAGCCGTCAGGCGATCAAGAATATGGCGTTTACGGTCCGCGTTGAACTGGGGCTTGCTGCGGATGCTTTCGAGCTTTTGCTGCCACCAGCGCTTTTGCGCCTGGTTGGTGGTATACATGTACTCGGCGCCCAGGGTGCCGCAGTAGGTTTCGTGCAGCGCATTGAGCAGCTCGCGCAGCGGCATCTTGTCCTTACCGAAGAAGGTGTTGCTCGTGTCAAACACCGTTTCCTGGTCGGCATCGCTGAAGCCGTAGAACGAGGGCTCCAGTTCGGGAATGGCGGGGCGCTCGGTGCGTTTCAAGGGGTCCAGATCGGCCCAGCGCTGGCCCACGTTGCGGTAGGCGGCAATCAGCTGCTGCACCGCCGTGCGCTTGCGGCCCATTTCGGCGTCGGCACTGGCCACCACCACCTTGGTACCGCCCTGCTTGGCGCGCTCCGCAAAGGCGTTGATGACAGGCAGGTGGGGAACGTCCCGGGCATTGGTTCCATCCACGGCCGGAACATGCTGCAGCGCATCGAAATACTCGCGCCACGTGTCGGGCACGCTGCCGGGGTTGGCCAGATAGTTTTCATACATCTCTTCGACATAGGGCGCATTGCCGCCGAAGAGGTAGGTGT
>DAOPUP010000352.1:0-3068 GCA_035350655.1 Acidovorax sp.
AGGAATGCCTCATCCTCACGATGAAGGCCAACCAGAAATACTTCCCGCTGCTCGATGCTGCGGGCAAGCTGACCCACCAATTCCTCGTGGTGAGCAACATCAACCCTGACGATGCGAGCTTTGTGATCGGCGGCAACGAGCGCGTGGTGCGCCCCCGTCTGGCCGACGCCAAGTTCTTCTTCGACCAGGACCGCAAGAAGACCCTGGCCTCGCGCGTGGAGGGGCTGGGCAAGGTGGTTTATCACAACAAGCTCGGTACACAGGGCGAACGCGTGGAGCGCGTGCGTGCGATTGCCAAGGCGATTGCCACGCAGTGGGGCGATGCCGCTTTGGTGGCCGATGCCGACCTGGCTGCGCAACTGGCCAAGACCGACCTCGTGACCGACATGGTGGGCGAATTCCCCGAACTGCAGGGCACCATGGGCCGCTATTACGCGCTCAACGACGGCCTGGGTGAGGTGGTGGCCGACGCGATCGAAGACCACTACAAGCCACGTTTTGCCGGTGACGCACTGCCGCGCAACCAGGCCGGTGTGGTGGTGGCCCTGGCCGACAAACTGGAAACCCTGGTGGGGATGTTTGGTATTGGCAACCTGCCCACGGGCGACCGCGACCCGTTCGCACTGCGCCGCCATGCGCTGGGGGTGATCCGCATGCTGGTCGAAAAAGACCTTCCGCTGGACTTGAACGCGCTGCTGGCCGGTGCCGTCCCCGCCTTTGGCGACAAGATTACCGATGCCTCGGCCGCGCTGGCTGAGTTCATCTACGACCGCCTCGCTGGCAGCCTGCGCGAGCAGGGCTACCGTGCCCAAGAGGTCGATGCCGTGCTGGCTCTGCGCCCGCAGCGCCTGGCCCTGGTCGAAAGGCAACTGGCGGCCGTGCGCGCCTTTGCGGCCTTGCCTGAAAGCCCGGCCCTGGCCGCGGCCAACAAGCGGGTGGGCAACATCCTCAAGAAGGCCGAGGTGGAAGGCCCGGTGGATGCCCATGTGAACGCCGCCTTGCTGCAAGAGCAGGCCGAGAAGGACTTGTTCGCCGCACTGCAGCGCTTTGTGCCCGAGGCCAATGCGCAGTTCGACGCAGGCGACTACACCGCCAGCTTGCAGACCCTGGCAGTGCTGCGCGCGCCGGTGGATGCGTTCTTTGACGACGTGATGGTCAACGCCGAGCAGCTCGACCTGCGCCTGAACCGCCAGGGCCTGCTCAAAAGCCTGCACGATGCGATGAACCGCGTGGCCGATCTCTCGCGCCTGGCGGCCTGAGCCGTCTGCTAGGCTGGCTGCTGCAACCAGACAAGGGGTCTTCCACATGAAAATCGCCATCCTCGACCGCGACGGCACGCTCAATGCGTTGGGGGATGATTTCATCACCTCGCCCGAGGAGTGGACCCCCCAGCCGGGTGCGCTGGAGGCAGTCGCCCGGCTCAACCATGCCGGCTGGCGTGTGGTGGTGGCCACCAACCAGCCCGGGCTGGGGCGGGGCCTGTTCGATGTGGTGGCGCTCAACGCCATCCACGCCAAGATGCTGCGCAAGGTGGCGGCGGTGGGTGGGCGCATCGACGCGGTGTTTTACTGCCCGCATGCGCCCGATGAGGCCTGCCATTGCCGCAAGCCGGCGCCCGGCTTGCTCGAACAGATCTGCGACCGCTATGGGGTGGAGCCTTTCGATGTGCAGGTGGTGGGCAATTGCGCCGAGCATCTGCAGGCCGGGGCGGCGCTGGGTGCGCAGGTGCACCTGGTGTGCACGGGCCGATCGGCCCATCTGCAGCCCGGCCAAGCCCTGCCCATCGACTTTCCCGCCACCACGCGGGTGCATGCCAGCCTGGCGGCGTTTGTCGAGCAGCTGCTGCCCGCAGCGCCTGCGCCGGAGCCCACGCCGGAGACCGCCACTGTGTCGGGCACGCCACCCCTGGCGCGCTGACGCTATTTATTTAATAGCTTTGTGCGCTGTATTTATCAGCGCTAGAACCCGAAAATATGCAAAAAATATGGCCTTGATCCGTTCCATCCTCCACATGCTCTGGATGGGCATCACCGTGGTGCCCTACACGCTGGCCATCCTGCTGGTGCGGCTTTTTGGCGCCAGCAGCCGCACGCGTTACCGCATTGCGCGGGCCTGGCTCAAGCTCAGTGTGGATGCGGCCGGCGTGATCATGGGCATCCGCCCCCGCATCACCGGCATGGAGCATCTGCCCACGCAGGAAAACGAGGGCGTGGTGCTGCTGGTCAAGCACCAGTCCACCTACGAAACCTTTCTCATGCCGGCCATCATGCCGCACCCGCTGGCCTATGTGTTCAAGAAGGAGCTGCTGCGCGTGCCCTTCTTCGGCTGGTCGATTGGCAGCCTGGACATGATCCACATCGATCGTGGCCAGAGTGCGCGTGCCTTCGTCAAGGTGGTGCAGCAGGGCCGGGCGCTGCTGGCCCGGGGTACCTGGGTCATCATGTTTCCCGAGGGTACCCGCGTCGAGCGGGGCCAGGCGGGGCAATACAAGAGTGGCGGCACGCGGTTGGCCATTGATGTCGGGGTGCCGGTGGTGCCGGTGGCCGTCACCTCGGCGCGGGTCTGGCCGCGCAAGGCCTTCATCAAGCGCCCCGGCTGGGTGGATGTCTCGATCGGCAAGCCCATTTCCAGCGTGGGTCGCAAACCCGACGAGCTGATGCAGGAGGTCCAGGCCTGGATCGAAGCCGAAATGCGCCGCCTGGACCCCGAGGCCTACTCCGAGGCGGATTCACCCGCCCCGTGAGGACGCCATGATGCAGCGGCTGGTGCAGCTGGCGCTGGACCTGTTCGACCCACCCGGACCGGATCGCTCTGCCGCCGGGTTGAGCGGCAGGGGCCCGGTGTCGGGGCTCCTGGCCCCAGAAGCCGAGAGAAATGAGCCTGTGGTGCCCGTGGATCTTGCATCACGCGCTCCTGATAGCGAAGCAAAGGAAAATGCGCCACGCCCGGCGGTTCCTCCCGCGGCGGCCCTGCCGTCGCTGCTGTCCCCCGCCGAGTTTCGGCATCCCCAGGCCAACCGCGAGGTCTTGCTGGGCGACGCCGTGGTGGCCTATGCCCTGCAGCGCGTG
>DAOPUP010000353.1:0-3057 GCA_035350655.1 Acidovorax sp.
TGGGTGCAGGACTTCTCCAGCTTCTTCTGGAGCGAGGACGAGATCAACGCCCGCCTGGTGCGCATCATGCAGGAGGCTTTTGCCGGCATCTGGCAGGTGGCCCAGGAGCACCAGGTGAGCCTGCGCACCGCCACCTTCATCGTGGCCTGCCAGCGCATTCTGCGTGCGCGCGAAATGCGCGGTTTGTATCCCTGATCCGATTCAGGAGCCGGTGGCGCCTGCCCCGCCCGGTTCGGCTGCTGACGGATCTGGCGCCTCGGCCCCGAGGGCCCGCGCAGGCGCCACGGCGATCACGCGGCGCAAGGCCAGACAGAAAGGCTGCTCGCACTCCGCCAGCCCGGCATAAGGGCAGCCGGGGGTGTGGCACAGGCCCTGCCCGCCGCTGCGGGTCTTGTCTTCGTCGCGCGGCACCTGCCCGCTGGCCTGCAGGGCGGCCATCTGCACCCAGGGGTCCGGGCGCATTGCCATGTCACGCCCATACACCTGGGCCGCCTGCTGCGGCTGAAAATCGATGACCAGCAGCGCGCTGGTGCGCACGGCCTCGGGCCCCATGCCCTGCAGCACCAGCGCCACCACCCCCGATTGCAAGCCCTGCATCGGGCCGGCGAAGACCGACCGCAGCGGTGCCGCCACGGATGCCCCGGCGGCCAGAGCCGGCGCCTGTGCCTGCACCCACGCCGCCGGCACCCGCAGCGTGAGCGCCACCCCGCGCGCGCCCTCAGGCGTCTGCACCACGCCCTGGCGCACCAGCCAGGTCTGCAGCACAGGCAGCCCAAGGCCATCGCCATGGTCCGGCAAAGCGCTTTCTTCGAATGCGCGCACCAGCGCGGCAGGCCAGGGCTGTACCCGCAGCACCTGCTGGGGCAGCACCGAAGCCGTCAGCTGCTGCACCAGGGCGTCCACCAGGCTGCGCAATGGTGCGGCCACCCCGGTGGTGGGCCAGGCGGGCGGCGGCGCCTGCGCGCTGGCGGCGGCTTCCGCAGCCCCGGGCGCAGAAGCAGGCTCCGCAAAGAGGCCAGAGCCGGCACGCCCGCCGAGGGTCGCTGGAACGAACTGAGCGCCCCTTGCCGCAGCGGAGTCCTCCCCGAGGCGTTGCCGGGCCTGCGGCGAAAGGCTCACGCGGTCGGCCAGCACGGGCGGTAGCGGCGGCGGCGCCAGGGGGGTCGCCTGCGGTGCGCCCGAAGCAGGCGCTGCGGGCACCGGCTCGGCGGCCCGCAACGGCGCCGTTGCTTCGGGCTTTCCCCCCAGCAGCAGGCTCTGCCGCTGCAAGGCCGCTTCTGCCAGCGCCTGTGCCACCGGCGGTTGCGGGCTGCGAAGAGGATCCATGGGAATGGACATGCAAGGCCTGGAGAGGTGGCGGTCACGATGGGCGCACCGCCAAGGCAGTGCGGGGCCGATTCTGCGGGGTTTCCGGGCCCGTGGCTACTGTGCACGCATCACCGGCGCGGCCACACACCGCAGGCCAGACCGCGTGCCGGGCACATTACTCGACCCGGTTCCACTCGAGCGCACGGCTGCGCCAATGCTCTTCGATGGTCTGGGTGAAATCGGCGCGCACCAGCTTGGCGCGCTGCTCCAGCCAGTCGGAGTTTTCGCGCCGGATCACGATGCCTTCGAGGTTGCCCTGCCGGAACTGGCTGTGCGTTGCGTGCACGCGTTCGCGCAGCTGGTCGAGATCCACCGGCCCGGCATACAGGCAGGGCACCGTCTGGAAGCCCATGCGCGCCGCCCAGTCGTTGCGCCGCTGGGTGCTCCAGAACTGGCCGGTGCTGCGGTCGTACACATCGAACAGCAGCCACCAGTCGGGCAGCGTGGCGTAGTCGAGCGAGTGGCGGGCGGCGCACCATTCGCCAAACGCCACCAGGTCGGTGCCCAGCGCATCAAACAGCTTGTCTTCGTGCGCGGCCAGCCAGGGACCGAGCCGGGCAAACTGGCCGTGAAAGGGCTGCGGCAGATACTGGCCGCGGTTTTGCGCGCGCAGCACACCATCGGGCGACACTGAAAAGCCCAGGTTGGCGCCGTCGAGCTTTTCTTCCAGCACCACCGCGCCGGCCAGCAGGGCCTCGGCCTCGTCGGGCGACAGCACCTTGTCGTCGCGCGGCGCGCCGGTGGCCAGCCACGCAATGTGCGGGGTGTGCGGGAAACGGAAGAAATCAGTCATATCGCGCCTTTTTTCCATGCTTGGTGTGCCAACGCGCCACCAGCCAGTCGTTCAACAAATTCTCGACCTCCAGGCCCACGGACCGCAGCGCCTTCTGGCAGTCCAGCCAGTCGGTGTCGCTGGCGTTGGTGAGCTGGCAGGCGCTGCCCAGTTCGAGCGCGGCCAAGGCGGCCGCCACCATCTTGCGGTCAGCCAGGTCGGTCACGGCGCTGGCCAGCGCGGGGGGCAGCACGGCGTTGCCATCGGCATCGGGCTGCACATCGACCCAGAGCACCTGGTTGTGGTCGATCTTGTGCATCATCACCAGCCAGCCATAGTCCTGCTCCGAGAGCTTGTGCCCGTATTCACCGCACACCTGCCAGCCGGCATCGAGCACGGCGTGGCGCGCAGGGTCGGCCTCAAACGCCTCCAGCCAGTCGAACACGCGCTGGCGCAGCACGGCGTCGTCCACTGGCGTGCCCTCGGCACGAAAGGGCGAGCCGGCATCGGCCGCGCTGGCCACGATCAGCACATTGGTGTCCACCAGCCGCGAGGCGGGCAGGGAGGGCGGGCACGCAGCTTCAGCCACCGGCCGCTTCCCGCATGCGCTGCGCCCGGGCGCGCGCCTGCTCGCGCGCCTCGCCCATGGCATCGCCAAAAAAACGCGGCGGCCAGTTGCGCACCGCGCCAAATTCATCCACATCGAGCGGCACCAGCACCGCGTTGGCGCCCTGGCGCTCGACAAACAGCATCTGGCATTGCGAGGTGGTGGTCTGGCGGCGCGCCAGCAGGGTCTGCATGCGGCGAAACAGGTGCTCGGAATGCGTTTCCACGACAAACTGCACCTGGCGCTGCTGGCTGACCTCGGCAAACAGCTCGGCCAGCACCGCCTGGGCCAGCGGGTGCAGGTGGATTTC
>DAOPUP010000354.1:0-3020 GCA_035350655.1 Acidovorax sp.
CACCTCAACGACCAGGAAGGCGGCAAGGCCGAGATGCGCGCCAACATCGATGCCTGGTGGCCGCTGGTGGAGCAGGGCGGCGTGGAAGCCATCGTGATGAATGCCTCGGGCTGCGGCGTCACCGTCAAGGACTATGGCCACACCCTCCAGGCTGACCCGCAGTACGCCGCCAAGGCCGCACGCATCAGCGCCCTCACGCGCGACCTGTCGGAGCTGCTGCCCGCCATGCTGCCCGAGCTGGCGCACCAACTGGCGGGCCGGGTGCGGCGCACCGACCTGCGGTTCGCCTACCACCCGCCCTGCACGCTGCAGCATGGCCAGCAGCTGCGCGGCGGTGTCGAGACGCATCTGAACCAGCTCGGTTTCAAGCTGCGCGTGGCCCCGAGCGAATCCCACCTGTGCTGTGGCTCGGCGGGCACCTATTCGGTGCTCCAGCCCGGCCTGGCGTACCCGCTGCGCGACCGCAAGCTCGGTGTGCTGGGCGCGGCATTTGGCGAACAGCCGCCCGACGCCATCCTGTCGGCCAATATCGGTTGCATCGCGCACCTGCAAGGCGGAACATCCCTGCCTGTGCGGCACTGGGTGGAAGTGCTGGACGAGGCGCTCTGCGCGACTTGAAAACCAGGGTGTTGTCCTGGGCCACCAGGATGAATGACCCGTGGCGTGTCACGGCCCATGGCGGAGCGAAGATGGGTCACAACGGCGAGCGAGGTGCCATTCCATGCAGGCTTTGATGGAACAACAGGTTCGCATCCTGGTGGACGGAGGTTCCATTGATGGCGCGCTGGCTTGTGCACCCGAAAGCCAAGGCCTCGTGCGGTTTTCCCGCGGCAGTGGCAGCAGCCGGCACAGCCCACGCAACAACCAAGTGGCGCCGGTGTCGCTTCGGCGCGAGCACCGGCGCTGCGGCGGCTGTGAGTGCGGCTGCCCGGCAGGGCCGTGGCATCAGGGCCGTGGTGTGCCGCGGCGGACGCCCCGATCTGGCGCCTGCCCAGGACCTGGCCCGCGTGCAATGCCCCCTTGCTGCTGGTGGGCGGGCGCGATGCACAGGTGCTGGCACTCAACCGGCGCGCCGCTTCGCACCTGCATGCCACCAAGGTCCTGACCGTCGTTCCCGGCGCCACCCATCTTTGTGAAGAGCCCGGAACGCTGGAGACCGTTGCCGGGCTGGCGGCAGACTGGTTTGCGCAGCATCTGCTGGCGGCCCGCGCACTGGTTTCAGGCGCGCAGTAGAGCGATCACTTCCCCATCATCAACCTGCTCAAAGTGGCGGTAAAACTGGCCCACCGCCTGGAAATGCGCCGGCGTCTGCAGGCACACCACCGCGTCGGCCATGGGGCGGATTTTCTCCAGCGCGTCGGGCGATGCCACCGGAATGGCGCAGACCAGCTTGGCGGGCCCGCGCTGGCGCAGGCTGTGCAGCGCGGAAATCATGGTGGCCCCCGTGGCCAGGCCATCGTCCACCACGATGACAACGCGCCCCTGCGGGTCGATCGGCGCGCGGATCGGCGTGTATTGCACACGGCGCGCGTGGATCGTGGCCATCTGTTTCTGTTTCTCCGCGGCAATGTAGTCCTGGTCGGCGCCCACCGCGGCCGCGTAGGGTGCGATGTAGGTCCAGCCGCTTTCCGCCACGGAACCGATGGCCACTTCCGGCTCAAAGGGCGCGCGCAGCTTGCGCACCAGCACCACATCGAAATCGCCGCCGAGTTGCTGGGCAACGATCTTGCCGATGGGCACGGCGCCCCGCGGAATGGCCAAAACCAAGGGGTGCTGGGCGCTGTAAGCCTTCAGGCGCTCGGCCAGCTGGTGGGCAGCATCGTCGCGGTCTTTGAACATGGCTTCACCTCGGTTCGGTCGGGGCCTTCGCCCTGTCGAAAGGCATGGGCCGGCGGGTGGGGCGCTGCGGGGTATCCACGAAGCCATGGTGCTTCTCGTCGGCACTGGCACTGAACACGCGCGGGGCAGGGTCCACTTTAGGGAGCACCGCCAACGGCGTCAATCGTGGGGATGTCTCGGGTTTGCCAGGCGGCCATGCTTGCGGTACCGTCTGTGGCGTGGCGGGGGACGTTTGGACCTCATGCCACCTTCAGGAGATCACCATGACGATCCATCAGAACCCGCGTGACAAGCAACCGCCCCACACGGGCAAGGTCGAGAACGATACCAACAAGGTGGGCGAGCAAGACCCCACCCAGATCAACCAGGGCCAGCGCACGCCCGAAAGCCGCAGTGACCGTGAGTCGCATGTCGGCGGCAGCAACCAGTCGCAATCGCGGCGGGGGCCGGTGGGAAATAGCAACCGTTAGGCACACCAGCACTGTCGCTTCTGGGTGACTGCAGGCACAACGCAAGGCCTGCATTGGTGGCCAAAGCAGCTGGTTGTGGCCTGCCCCTGGAGGGCTTTGGTGCCAACGCTGGCATGATCGAGGGTTTTGTTGCCCTTTGACCCGCTACGCCATGACCGACCACGTGCCAGAACAAGAACCCACAGCGGTGCCCACCGCCCCGGTAGCTGCTGCCAGCGCCCCGCTGCCCTTGCAGCAGCCCGACACCGGCGAAAGCGCCGCGGCCGCTGCGGATGCCCCGCGCGGCGAACGCTCACGCCGGGCGGGGCGGGGCGGACGCAGCAACGGTCGTGATCGCGCCCGTGCCGAAGGCCAGGCCCCGGCGGCCTCGCAGGCGCCTTCGCGCGCGCCCCTGCGCACCCACCCGGCGCTGGAGCAGCTGGCGGGGCTCTATCCCCATCTGTTTGGTGCGGTGTTCTTGCCGCTCAAGCGCGGCATTTTTCAGGACCTGCTGGAAGCCCACCCCGAGCTGTTCGAGCGCGATGCGCTCAAGGTGGCGCTGGGCATCCACACCCGCTCCACCCGCTACCTGCAAAGCGTGGCCGCCGGCGAAAAGCGCCACGACCTGGCGGGCCAGCCCGTCGAAGATATGGCGCCCGAGCATGTGCACCATGCGCTGCTGGAGGTGTTTCGCCGCCGCAAGGCCCGTGCGGGCGAAGACGTTTTGCCCAA
>DAOPUP010000355.1:0-3013 GCA_035350655.1 Acidovorax sp.
GCCAGCAAGGCGCCATCGGCGATGGCGCGGGCGTAATCCGAGGGCCTGGCCTCGCCGCCAAAGGCAAACGCCACAGGTTGTGCCCCGGGGCTGCGCGCCAGGTAGTACACGCCGTACCAGGTGGCGGCCAGCGTCAGCACCAGCAGGGCCATGAACGGCAGGCGCGCCGCCATTTCGGGTGCCATTAACCCATCGGGGATGATCTGGATGGCCCAGGCGCCCAGCCAGTAAGGCAACAAACCGTCGGTTTCGGGGGGCAGGCCCCCCAGTTGCGGTGCAAGCCACGCGGTGCGCCCGTTCGCCAGCTCCAGCATGTAGCCGAAGGCCGCCACATCCGCGTTCTTCCATGGGCCTCGGCCGACAAAGCCCGGCACGACGTAAGCCAGGCACAGCAGCAGCAAGGCCCAGCGAGGCAGCGGGCGCACGGCATTTTGGCCAACGATGGCGGGGGTGGGATAGTTCACGCGTCAGTGGGGGGGCAATGGCGGACTGCCGAGAATAAGGGCAAATCCAAACAAAAAGGCAGCGCGGTTGCCCGGGCTGCCTTCTTGGCGGGAATGCGGCGAATTACTTGGCTGCAGTCTTGCCGAAACGGTTGCGGAAACGTTCCACGCGGCCGCCCATGTTGTCCACGGATTTTTGCGTGCCGGTATAGAAAGGATGCGATTCGCTGGAGGTGTCCAGCTTGAACATGGGAAGCTCACGGCCGTCGTCGGTCTTGCCCATTTCCTTGGTGTTCACGCAGGAACGGGTGACGAACTTGAAACCGTTGGACAGGTCCACGAACAGAACTTCGCGGTAGTTGGGGTGAATGCCTTCTTTCATGATCAATCCTTGTCAAGTGCGGGAGCCGTGCGGGACCCGAAGCAACCTTTGCCTCGTGAAACATCCAGCGTACTTTCCGCAGAAAAAGCCCACGATTATGGCACAGACGGCTTTGCGCCATTCCGGTTGTTGCACTTCCATCACCATTTGCTGTGGACGAAACTGGCGCAACCAAAGTCAGTGCCACCAGTGTGCGTCCCCCTCGGGGAAAAACGCCGCAGGCGGCCCAGGGGGCAGCTTACCCACCCCTTCGCATCATGTCGAAGAACTCGACGTTGCTCTTGGTGGCCTTCATGTTCTTGATCATGAGCTCCATCGACTCGATCTCGTCCATGTTGTACATGAACTGGCGCAGGATGCGGGTCTTTTGCAGAATCTCGGGCGCCAGCAGCAGCTCTTCGCGGCGCGTTCCGCTCTTGTTGAGCTCGATGGCGGGGAACACGCGCTTTTCGTACAGGCGGCGGTTCAGGTGGATTTCGCAGTTGCCCGTGCCCTTGAATTCTTCAAAGATCACTTCGTCCATGCGGCTGCCGGTATCCACCAGTGCGGTGGCAATGATGGTGAGCGAGCCACCTTCCTCGACCTTGCGCGCCGCGCCAAAGAAGCGCTTGGGGCGCTGCAGCGCGGCGGCGTCCACACCACCCGACAGCACCTTGCCGCTCGACGGCACGACGTTGTTGTAGGCGCGGGCCAGGCGGGTGATGGAGTCCAGCAGGATCACCACGTCCTTCTTCAGTTCGACCAGGCGCTTGGCGCGCTCGATCACCATCTCGGCCACATGCACGTGGCGTGCGGCGGGCTCGTCGAAGGTGGAGGCGATGATCTCGCCCTTGACCGTGCGCTGCATTTCGGTCACTTCTTCTGGGCGCTCGTCCACCAGCAGCACCATCAGGTGCACGTCGGGGTTGTTGGCTGTGATGGCGTGGGCGATGTGCTGCATCATCACCGTCTTGCCGCTCTTGGGCGGGGCAACGATCAGGGCGCGCTGGCCGCGGCCAATGGGCGCAATGATGTCGATGATGCGGCCGGTGATGTTCTCTTCGCTCTTGACGTCGCGCTCCAGGCGCATCTGCTCCTTGGGGAACAGCGGCGTCAGGTTCTCGAACATCACCTTGTGCTTGTTCTGCTCCGGCGGGCCGCCGTTGACGGAGTCGAGTTTGTTCAGGGCAAAGTAACGCTCGCCATCCTTGGGCGTACGGACTTCACCTTCGATCATGTCGCCGGTGTGCAGATTGAAACGACGCACCTGGCTGGGACTGATGTAGATATCGTCCGTGCTGGCGGTGAAGCTCGTGTCCGGGCTGCGCAAAAAACCGAAACCGTCGGGCAGGATTTCCAGTACGCCGTCGGCAATGATTTGTTCCCCGGTCTTAGCGCGCTTTTTGATGATTGCAAACATCAGCTCCTGCTTGCGCATGCGGCCGGTGTTCTCGATTTCAAGCTCTTCGGCCTGCTTCAGGACTTCAGACACATGCAGTGCCTTGAGTTCGTTTAAGTGCATGGATGGACTCCTTGGCGGAGCTGGTGTGAATCTGGGGGGAGTGGCGGGAGCCGGGAGAGCCGCTGTTTGCAGCCCCGGTGTGCCTGGGGATCTCGAACCGGCTGCCAATGCGTGCAAACCGGTGATCTGGCGAAATTATGACAGGAAAAAATGCGTGCGGGCCTGGTTGCCCGCTGAAGGTGGCTTCAGGTGGGAGAGCCACCGGGCACTGGCCCTGCCGGCAGCCCCTGGAACAAGGGCGCTGGCAGGCCGCTCGCGATCAGGCCAGTTGCTGGTCGATGAAGGCGGTCAGTTGTGCCTTGCTCATGGCGCCCACCTTGGTGGCGGCCAGCTGGCCATCCTTGAACAGCATCAGCGTGGGAATGCCGCGGATGCCGAACTTGGCGGGGATCTCGCGGTTCTCGTCCACATTCATCTTGGCGATCTGCAGCTTGCCCTGGTAGGTGCCTGCCACTTCGTCCAGGATGGGGGCGATCATCTTGCAGGGGCCGCACCATTCGGCCCAGTAGTCCACCAGCACCGGTGTGCCGGACTTGAGCACGTCGGCTTCGAAGCTGGCGTCGGAGAGATGTTTGATGAGTTCGCTGGCCATTGCGGATTCCTTGTTTTCGAGCGGGTTGCGACCGGTGTACGTTTAAAGTCTGGGCATTGTGACAGAAACCAATCCCACGTTCACCGGTGTGGCCG
>DAOPUP010000356.1:0-3005 GCA_035350655.1 Acidovorax sp.
CGGCGCCCGAGCCCCTCACTGACGCCACCTTGCTGCAGCACCGCGCGGTGGCAGTGGCCGACTCCGCGCAGCGCGGCGGCGCCACCATGGGCCTGCTCGGCGGCCAGGACGTGCTCACGGTGGACACCATGCAAGCCAAGGTGCAGGCGCAGCTGCGGGGCTTGGGCGGGGGCTTTCTGCCCGAGCCCATGGTGCGCCCCTACCTGGAGGCCGGCCACCTGGTGGCGCGCAGCGTGGCCCGCCCGGCTCGCAGCATGCGCATGCACTACGCATGGGGTGGGCCCGGCTTCACGGCCCCCGGGCGCGCACTGCAGTGGTGGTTGAGCCAGTTGCAAAGTCCGGCCACGCGCCGCGCACTGCTGGAAAACCACCATCATTTCTGAAGCCAGCCCCCGCGCCACGCGTGTAGAGTGGTCCTTGTCAGATTTCTGCAGCCGACCGTTTCCGAAAGGCCTTCCATGACATCACCTATCTCCCGTCCCGCCAAACGGCCCCGACGCCCCGCGCCCCCCGCAACGGCGCCACACCCCGCACGATCCGGCAAGGCTGCGAAGACCGCGCAGATGCCCCGCCATTTCGCCATCATTGGTGCGGGTATGGCCGGCGTGGCCTGTGCGCGCACGCTGGTGCAGGCAGGCCACCGGGTCACCGTCTTTGAAAAATCGTCGCAGGCTGGAGGGCGCACCACCACCATCGACTCCCCGTTCGGCAGCTTTGATGCAGGTGCGCAGTATTTCACCGTGCGCGACCCGCGCTTTGCACAGGCCATCGACACCGTGCCCGGCTTGTGTCGGCCCTGGAGCGCCAATGCCGTGCGCGTGCTCGACCCGGTAGGCCGCGTGACGGCTGCGGGCCTGCCCACCCGCGAACCGCACTGGGTGGCCAGCCCGGGCATGAACGCCCTCGTCACCACCTGGGCCGCCCCCCTGCTGCGGGCCGGCCAGCTCATCACCGACACCCGCGTGACGCGCATCGAACGCGACCCGCTCGATGACACCCAGTGGCAGTTGCGCACCGAGGGATCCAGCGGCACGCAGCATGTCTATGCCGGCTTTGACGCGGTGCTGCTGGCCCAGCCCGCCACACCCGCACAGGCCCTGCTGGCGGTTTCGGGGCTGGAGGCCTCTCTGGGCGGCGACCTGTCCCACGTCACCACCGCCCCCTGCTGGACCCTGATGCTCGCCTACCCGCAGGCCGTGCGCCCGGACCTGGCCACGCTCGGCCCCCAGTGGAACGCGGCCCGCAGCACCCACCACCGCATTGCCTGGCTGGCGCGCGAGTCGTCCAAGCCCGGCCGCACCACCGTCGAGCGCTGGACGGTACAGGCCAGCCCGGCCTGGTCGCAAGAACACCTCGAAGACGATGCGCAGCGCGTGCAATCAAAGCTGCTCAAGGCCTTTGCCGAGGTGACCGGCATCCGCGCCGAACCCGCCCACGCCGACACGCGCCGCTGGCGCTATGCACAAACCATTCAGCCCCTGGGGCGCAGCCACCTGTGGGACGCCAGCCTGTCTCTGGGCGCCTGTGGCGACTGGTGCCTGGGCCACCGCCTGGAAGATGCCTTTGTGTCCGGTCTGGAGCTGGCACTCGCCGTGGCATGACGGGCGGCGCACAGGCCACCTCGGCGGCTACTAGGTACCAGGGCCGCTTTGCCCCCTCGCCCACCGGCCTGCTGCATGCGGGCTCCCTGGTGGCAGCGCTGGCCAGCTGGCTGGATGCGCGGGCCTGGGATAGCGCTGGGCACAGCGGGCGCTGGCTGGTTCGCATCGAAGATGTGGACCAGCCACGTTGCGTTCCTGGCGCCGCCGAGCTCATCGTGCAGCAGCTGGCCACCTGCGGACTGGTGCCCGACGCACCGCCAGTCTGGCAATCGGCCCGCGGCGCGCTCTACCAGCAGGCGCTGGACCAGCTCATCACGCAGGGCCATGCCTACCCCTGCGCCTGCTCACGCAAGGACATCGAAGATGCCCACGCGGCGCAAGGCCATGCCCGCGAACGCCACGCCGCCCTGCCCTACCCTGGCACCTGCCGCCAGGGACTGCGCGGGCGGCCCGCGCGCTCCTGGCGCTTCAACACCACGGATTTCAAGCCCAACAGGCCTGTAGTGCACGCGGATTCATCGCATTCAGCTATATTTACAATAGCAGATGGCATGGTGCGCTGGACCGACCGCCGCCTGGGCCTGCAGGCCCAGCATGTGGCCAGCGCCGTGGGCGACTTCGTGCTGCGCCGCGCGGACGGCCTGTGGGCCTACCAGCTGGCCGTGGTGGTGGACGATGCGGCCCAGCAGATCACCCATGTGGTGCGCGGCGAAGACCTGGCCGACAACACGCCGCGCCAGATCCTGCTGCAGCAGGCACTGGGCCTGCCCACCCCCAGCTACCTGCACACCCCGCTGGTCTGCGGCGCCAACGGCGAAAAGCTCTCCAAGCAAAACGGTGCTGCAGCGCTCGATCTTCGCGATCCCTTGCAGGCCCTGGGCGAGGCCGCCCGGGTGCTCGGCCTGCCGGGTGCAGCGCCTTCGGTCCCCACTTCACTGCCACAGGCCTTGGGGATGTGGGTCGAGGCCTGGGCGCGAACCTACAATCGACCATCGTGACCGAACCCATCCTTTCTCCCTCCCCCGCGCAGCCTGCAGCCACTGCAGGCGCTGCGCCCGACGGCACCGCCCCCGCTGGCGTTGCCTACCCCAAAACCATCAAGAGCTTTGTGCGCCGCGCCGGCCGCACCACCACGGGCCAGGCCAAGGCTTTTGAAGACCTGGGCCCCCGCTTCGTGCTGCCCTATGCTGCGGCCCCGCTCGATGCCGACGCCGCCTTTGGCCGCCCGGCCCCGCTGGTGCTCGAGATCGGCTTTGGCATGGGCGAGGCCACGGCCCACATCGCCAGGGTGCGCCCAGATGACAATTTCCTGTGCTGCGAAGTGCACGAACCCGGCGTAGGCGCCCTGCTCAAGCGCATCGGCGAGCAAGGCCTGACCAATATCCGCATCCTGCAGCATGACGC
>DAOPUP010000357.1:0-2981 GCA_035350655.1 Acidovorax sp.
CGCCATGGCTGCAGCCGCAATGGCCAGCAGCGTGCCGCCCAGGCAGTAGCCGGCGGCGTGCACCTTGGCCTGGGGCACGATGGTGTTGATAGCGTTCAGTGCGGCGTGAAAACCCTGGTCCAGGTAATCATCCATGCCCAGATCACGGTCCTCTGCGCCGGGGTTGATCCAGGAGATGCAAAACACCGTGTGCCCCTGGTCCACCAGATACTTGATGAGCGAGTTGTGGGGCGACAAATCGAGGATGTAGTACTTCATGATCCACGCCGGCACGATCAGGATCGGCTCGGGGTGCACGGCTTTGGTGGTGGGCGTGTACTGGATCAGTTCCATCACGCGGTTCTTCAGCACCACCTTGCCGGGGGTGATGCCCACGTCGCGGCCGACCACAAAATTCTCTGCGCCAGCGGGCGGCATGCCTGCGGCATGGCGCCGGGCGTCGTCCAGCAGATGGAGCGCGCCACGCGCCAGGTTGGCGCCGCCTTGCGCCAGTGTGCGGTTCAGCACCACGGGATTGGTGGCCAGCTGGTTGCCGGGCGAGAACACATCGAGAAACTGCCGGGCCGCGAAGGCCACCATGTCTTCGTGGTGCTTGTCCACACCCCAGACACCATGCGTTGCGGCGGCCCACCATTGCTCGGTGAGCACAAAGGACTGGTGCACGAGGTTGAACGGCCACTGCTGCCACGCGGGGTCGGCAAAACGCCGATCCTGGGCAGGGGTCGCCACGGCATGGCGGGCTTCTTTGTCAGGGCCGGCAGCCGTTCGTGCCTGGGCATAGGCGGCCAATTCCTGCCCCTGGCGCAGCGCCAGGTGCGCCAGGTCCATGCACTTGCCTGGCGAGGCGGCCAGATGCAGGGCCCAGTCGCTGCCCGCCATCAGGGCGGAGGCGTGGGACAGCGACGCAACGCTGCGGGCAATAGCCGCGTGCACGGTGGGGTCGAGCCGTTCGGCCATGGACAGGGAGGTGTTCGCAGGGGTTGGCATGAATGGAGTCCCAGATGAAAAGCGGGCCGATGGTGCCGTTGCACTTTACGCAGGCCAGACGATGAGTGACTTGAGATGTATCAATTTTATCTGTTTGCCGACTGGTCGGTAGATAATAATGCGGAGCATAGCCAGAACGCGAGACAAAACGATGACCCAGCAACTGCCACCCTCAGGCGCGGCCCCGGCCGTCGTGCCGCTGCGACAGCGCCTGCCCCCCGAGGTGCGTGTGCTGCAGATTCTGGACGCCGCGCTGGTGGAATTCTCCGAGCGGGGCTTTGCCGCCGCCCGGATGGACGACATCGCGCGCCGCTGCGGGCTCTCCAAAGGCGGCCTCTACGCCCATTTCGCGGGCAAGGAGGAAGTGTTCGAGGCACTGCTGACCCGTTCGCTCGCGCCGCCCGACTTTGGGCAAATGCCGGTGCTGGGCCCGGGCAACGGCATACGGCCGCTGGCGCAGTGGGTGGTGGACAAGCTCTATGACTCGCTGGGCCGCCCTGGCGCTGTGGCTACGCTGCGCCTGCTGGTGGCTGAAAGCGCGCGTGTGCCGCACCTCGTTGCCCTGTGGAAGCGCAAAGTGGTGCAGCCGCATCTGGCCTTGCTGGGCGACATTTTGCGTGCCCATGCCGTGCAGGAGGGGTGGGTTCCCAGCGTGATCACGCAAGAGCCGTGGCTGGTGGTGTCGCCGGTGGTGCATGCCCTGCTGTCGCAGGTGGTGCTGGGCGATGCGGACCCGCGTGAACTTGCGCATTACCGCCAGGGCCACGTCGCCCTGCTGTGCGAACTGCTGGACCCGGCATCCCGAGTGTTGCCGCAGCCGGTGCCTCAACCCCCGGCGAAGTGATCGAACGACGCGTAGCGCCGAGCCACGGGCTGGCCTAGTGCGTCCACCAGCCGCAGGCCGGGTTCGGCCTCGATGCGGCCGATGCGCGTGACGGGCGTGCTGCTGGCCAGAGCCGCAGCGGCCACCGCGGCACGCCGGGCCACCGGGGCGGTGAAAGCCAGTTCGTAGTCATCGCCCCCGGCCAGAGTGCACTGGTGGAGCAGTTCAGGGTCAAATTGGCCTCTAGCGCTTATAGGTAAAGCGCTAATAGCTATCAAATCAGTAGTAATTGAGGTATCGATGCAGGCACCTGTTCCCGAGGCGCGCAGGATGTGGCCCAGGTCGCCGAGCAGCCCGTCGCTCACATCCAGGGCACTGCTGGCCACGCCGCGCAACGCCAGGCCCAGTGCCACACGGGGCGTGGGCTGCTCCAGGCGCAGGCGGGCGGCGGCCAGCACATCGGCGGGCAGGGTGATGTGCCCTTGCAATGCCTCCAGCGCCAGCCGGGCATCGCCCAGCGTGCCGCTGACATAGATGTCGTCGCCAGGCCGCGCGCCGCTGCGCAGCAAGGCCTGGCCTACGGGCACTTCGCCGAACACCGTGATGCAGATGTTGAGCGGTCCTTGCGTGGTGTCGCCGCCCACTAGCTCGCAGCCGTGTGCGTCGGCCAGGGCCAGCAGCCCGCGCGAAAACGCTTCGAGCCAGGGCGCATCCACGCGGGGCAGCGCCAGGGCCAGCGTAAAGGCCAGCGGGCGCGCGCCGCAGGCCGCCAGGTCCGACAGGTTCACGGCCAGCGCCTTGTGGCCCAGGCGCTCCGGGGACACGTCGGCAAAGAAGTGGCGGCCTTGCACCAGCATGTCGCTGGAGACGGCCAGCTGCATGCCCGGCGCGGGCGCCAGCAGCGCGCAGTCGTCGCCCACGCCCAGGGCGGCGCGGCGCACGGGCCGCGTGAAGTAGCGTGCAATGAGGTCGAATTCACCCATGGGGACGAATTGTGCGGTGTGTCGCGCATCCGGGCATCGGCGCGGTGGCGCAGGCTTGGCCGGTTACCCGCCGCCGCACCTTGTGCACAGTGGCATCGGGCGGGTCAGTTGGTGCCTCGAAAACGCAATGCGGCCTGGCGGCTGACTTCAGCCAGCAGCTGTTCTTCGCGCTGGCGCTCGCGCAGCCA
>DAOPUP010000358.1:0-2979 GCA_035350655.1 Acidovorax sp.
GCTTGATGGCCTCTTTCTCGGTGGCCTGCAGCACGCGCCCCAGGTGCAGGGTGGGCCCGAGCTGGGGCGCGTGCTGCAGGCCACCGAGAAAGAGGCCATCAAGCGCGGCGACCAGTTTGTTGCCAGCGAATTGTTCTTGCTGGCCGTGATTGACAGCAAGGGCGAGGCCGCGCGCATTGCCAAGGAAAACGGCCTCACGCGCAAGAGCCTGGAGGCCGCCATCGATGCCGTGCGCGGCGGCCAGAAGATGGACAGCGCCGAGGCCGAGGGCCAGCGCGAGGCGCTGAAAAAATACTGCATCGACCTGACCGAGCGTGCCCGCATGGGCAAACTCGACCCGGTGATCGGCCGCGATGACGAGATCCGCCGCGCCATCCAGGTGCTGCAGCGGCGCACCAAGAACAACCCGGTGCTGATTGGCGAGCCCGGCGTGGGCAAGACTGCCATTGTGGAAGGCCTGGCCCAGCGCATCGTGGCCGGCGAGGTGCCCGAAAGCCTCAAGGGCAAGCGCGTGCTCTCGCTCGACATGGCGGCGCTGTTGGCGGGCGCCAAGTTTCGCGGCGAGTTCGAGGAGCGCCTGAAAACCGTGCTCAAGGAACTGGCGCAGGACGAAGGCCAGACCATTGTCTTCATCGACGAGCTGCACACCATGGTGGGCGCCGGCAAGGCCGAGGGCGCGATGGATGCGGGCAACATGCTCAAGCCCGCGCTGGCGCGGGGCGAGCTGCACTGCGTGGGCGCCACCACGCTGGACGAATACCGCAAATACATCGAAAAAGATGCTGCGCTGGAGCGCCGCTTCCAGAAGATCCTGGTCGGTGAGCCCACCGTGGAGGCCACCATCGCCATCCTGCGCGGCCTGAAAGAGCGCTACGAAAAGCACCACAACGTCGAGATCACCGACCCGGCCATCGTGGCCGCGGCCGAACTCTCGCACCGCTACATCACCGACCGTTTTCTGCCCGACAAGGCGATTGACCTGATCGACGAGGCCGCATCGAAGATCAAGATCGAGATGGACTCCAAGCCCGAGGTGATGGACAAGCTCGACCGCCGCCTGATCCAGTTGCAGATCGAGCGCGAGGCCGTGCGCAAGGAAAAGGACGAGGCCTCGCAAAAGCGCTTTGAGCTCATCAACGAGGAAATCGCCAGCCTGCAAAAGGAAATTGCCGACCTTGATGAAATCTGGAAGATGGAAAAGGCCCAGGCCCAGGGTTCGGGGCAGTTGCGCGAAGACATCGAGCAGGTCAAGCAGCAGATCGAGGAACTCAAGCGCAAGGGCGACTTCAACAAGGTGGCCGAGCTGCAATACGGCAAGCTGCCCGATCTGGAAAAACAGCTCAAGGAAGCCCAGGCCAAGGAAGAAGGCAAGGACGGCACGGCCCCTGCCAACCGCCTGCTGCGCACGCAGGTGGGCGCCGAGGAAATCGCCGAAGTGGTGAGCCGTGCCACCGGCATCCCCGTGGCCAAGATGATGCAGGGCGAGAAAGACAAGCTGCTGCAGATGGAAGGCAAGCTGCACGAGCGCGTGGTGGGCCAGGACGAGGCCATTGCGGCCGTGGCCAACGCCATCCGCCGCTCGCGCTCGGGGCTCTCAGACCCCAATCGCCCCACGGGCAGTTTCCTGTTCCTCGGCCCCACGGGCGTGGGCAAGACCGAGCTGTGCAAGGCGCTGGCGGGCTTCCTGTTCGACAGCGAAGAGCACCTGATCCGCATCGACATGAGCGAGTTCATGGAAAAGCATTCCGTGGCCCGCCTGATCGGTGCGCCGCCCGGCTATGTAGGCTACGAGGAGGGCGGCTATCTCACCGAGGCCGTGCGCCGCAAGCCCTACAGCGTGCTGCTGCTGGACGAGGTGGAAAAGGCGCACCCGGACGTGTTCAACGTGCTCTTGCAGGTGCTCGACGATGGCCGCCTGACCGACGGCCAGGGCCGCACCGTGGACTTCAAGAACACGGTGATCGTGATGACGAGCAACATTGGCTCGCACCTGATCCAGGCCATGGTGGGGCAGGACAGTGAGGACATCAAGGAAGCGGTGTGGGGCGAGCTGAAGAACCATTTCCGTCCCGAGTTTTTGAACCGCATCGACGAGACCGTGGTGTTCCATGCGCTCGACGCGCAGCACATTGCCAAGATCGCGAAGATCCAGCTGCAGCTGCTGCAGTCGCGTCTGTCCAAGATGGACCTGGAGCTGCAGGTGTCCGATGCGGCCCTGGCCGAACTGGCCAAGGTGGGGTTCGACCCGGTGTTTGGTGCGCGGCCGCTCAAGCGGGCGATCCAGCAGCGCATCGAGAACCCGCTGTCCAAGCTGCTGCTCGAAGGCCGTTTCCCGCCCAAGAGCGTGATTCCGGTCGGGGTCGATCCAGTGCTGGAGCCCGGCGTGTTCCACTTCGGTACGGCGGCAACGGCCTGAGGGGCAGGGACCTGGCGAAGGTTCAAAAAAGAGAGCTACAAGGGCTTTTTGAATAAGCACTTGTAGCATTTTTGATGTAAAGAAATGGCGAGGTCATAGGCAAGGCGACAGGGTGGATGCCAGGGGGGCAAGCCTCTATTGCCTTGCTCCAATGCGTGAAAGCCAAGGAGCTGGTTTGACTGATTTTTTGGCGGGCCTGACCCGCTGGCTCATGCGGGCCTTGCTGGTGGTTGCCGGGCTGGTGATGTTTCTGAGTTTGCTGGCGGCTGTGCTGGTGCTGGCCATCGCCTGGGGGTTGCGTGCGCTCTGGGCGCGCCTGACCGGCCGGCCCGTGGTGCCCTGGACCCTGCGGGTGGACCCGCGCACGGGCTGGAGCACGGTGTACCGCTCCACGGGGCGCTGGTCGGCCACGCGCCCCACGCCGGCTGCCGACACGCCCGCGCGCCGCGCGGGCTTGCTGCCCGGGGCCGATGAGGTGGTGGACGTGGAGCCGCGCGAACCCCGTGCACCGCGCGAGCTGCCGTAACGCTGCACAAGCCGGCCAAGACGTGCTTGCGTTTCAG
>DAOPUP010000359.1:0-2965 GCA_035350655.1 Acidovorax sp.
TGGAGCGGGTGAAGGGAATCGAACCCTCGTATGAAGCTTGGGAAGCTGCCGTTCTACCATTGAACTACACCCGCACAGCCTTGCATTATAGGCATGGTCAGCGGGGCATTGCGACGCGCGCGGTCGGGTTGCTTCAAGCGGAGAACCATGCATGAACGGCGCCCGCCGCCCTCAGGGCAACACCAGGCGCTGCTCGCTCTCGAACACCCTGTGCACACCCGTGAGCGGATCGACAAACTCCAGCGAGCGCGCCAGCAGCTGCAGCGGCCGCGAGTAGTCGCCCTCGGGCGGGTCGTTGACGACTGGATAGAACGGGTCGTTGCGCAGCGGCAAACCCAGGGCGGCCATGTGCACGCGCAACTGGTGGCGCTTGCCCGTGATGGGCGACAGGCGGTAATGCGCCCATTCGCCCGCTACCTGCAACAGCTGCATGTGGGTGTGGCTGTTGGGGGCGCCGATCACTTCGTGCATGCGAAAGAACTGCGGGCTTTCTTCCAGGCGGCTGGCGTGGTCGCGCGGAAAGTGCAGGTCCGCGCGCCAGGGCGCAATCGCGTCGTAGTGCTTGGTAATCTGGCGATCGCGGAACAGGGCCTGGTAGGCACCGCGCGTGCGCTGCTGCACCGAGAGCAGCACCAGCCCGGCGGTGTCGCGGTCGATGCGGTGCAGCGGCGACAGCTCTGGCAGGCCAAGCTGGCGCTTGAGCCGCACCAGCAGGGTGTGGTGCAGGTAGCGGCCCGAGGGCGTCACGGGCATGAAGTGCGGCTTGTCGGCCACCACGAGGTGCGCGTCCTGGTACAGCACCGTCTCACAGAACGGCAGCACCGGCTCTGCGGGCAGGCTGCGGTAGTAGTAAAGGCGCAGGCCACCTTCGAACCGCCGCTCGGGCAACACAGCCTGCCCATGCTCATCCACCACGTCGCCCGCCAGCATGCGCTGGCACCATTGCTCGCGTGCCACCACCGGCAAGCGCTGCGCCAAAAAGTCCAGCATGCTGCCCTGCCCGCGTGTGGGCAGCACCACGCAGCTGGGGCTCACGCCTTCGCGCACCGGAAGAACATGGGGATGACGGGGGTTGTGCATGGCGTGCGGATTTTAAAAGGCTGCAATACGGATGGGCCTTCGTCTTTGGCTTACGGCCAGGTTATCCGGCGGATTGCAAAGCCCTATAAGACCTCGCTCAATGAAAATCCCGGCTGCCCTGCAGCGCCTGCGCCATGCGCCCCAGCAGCGGGGTGAGGTCTCTGAAACGCTGGGCCACCAGATGGCGCACCACCGCCTGGCCGTCGGGGCCATGGGGGCTGCACTGCCACAGCCCCTCCACCGCCAGCAGTTGCGATCGCAGCAGCGCATGGCGCCAGGTCTCGACCAGCGCGGGCCACACGATCACGTTGACGGGGCCGGTCTCGTCCTCGAGCGTGACAAACATCGTGCCCTTGGCCGTGCCGGGGCGCTGGCGCACGGTGACGATGCCGCAGGCGCGCACCTTGCGGCCGCTGGGTGCGCTGTGCAGTTGCAGGGCGGTCAGCAGCCGCCAACGCGCTAGGCGCGGGCGCAGCAGGGCCAGCGGGTGGCGGCGCAGCGTGAGGCCGGTGGCAGCGTAGTCAAACAGGATTTCTTCACCCTCGGGCGCAGCGGGCAGCACCAGCGGCGCTTCGTGCACCGGCACCTCGCGCCACAAGGGCGGCGCGCTGTGCTGCGCGGCGGCGTCCCACATCTGCTGGCGCCGGTGGCCCGAGAGGCTGGCCAGTGCATCGGCGGCGGCCAGGGCCTGCAGGTCCTGCGGGCTCAGCTGGGCGCGCAGGGCCAGGTCTTCGGTGCTGTTGAAAGGCCCAGCGGCACGGGCCTGCAGCAGGCGCTGCATGGCGCTGGCATGCAGGCCACTGACCAGGCACAGGCCCAGGCGCACGGCCGGTTGCGGCAGCAGCGGTGTGGGCAGGCCCCTGGCGGGCCGCAGGCGCTCTGCCGGGCCTTCGAGCGTGCAATCGCTGTCGCTGCTGGCCACGTCGATGGGCAGCACGCGCACGCCGTGGCGGCGCGCATCCTGCACCAGTTGCGAAGCGCTGTAAAAGCCCATGGGCTGCGAATTGAGCAGCGCTGCCAGAAAGCACGCGGGCTCATGGCACTTGAGCCAGCTGCTGGCATAGGCCAGCAGGGCAAAGCTGTGGGCATGGCTCTCGGGAAAGCCGTATTCGCCAAAGCCCAGCATCTGCTGAAAGATGGCCTGGGCGAATTCGGGGCGGTAGCCACGCGCCTGCATGCCGTCGATCAGGGGGCGCTCGAACCGGTGCACGCCGCCCTTGCGCTTCCAGGCGGCCATCGACCGGCGCAGATCATCGGCCATGCCGGCCGAGAACCCTGCGGCCACCATGGCGATCTGCATCACCTGCTCCTGAAAGATCGGCACACCCAGGGTGCGCGCCAGGGCGGCTTCGAGTTCGGATTTTTCCAGCGCTATCGGCTGGCCGAGCCGCCGCCGCTCGCGCGCCTGCAGGTACGGGTGCACCATGCCGCCCTGGATGGGCCCGGGCCGCACGATGGCTACCTCGACCACCAGGTCGTAGAACACACGCGGCTGCAGGCGCGGCAGCATGCCCATCTGCGCGCGGCTTTCGATCTGGAACACACCCACGGTGTCGGCGGCGCAGACCATGTCGTAGGT
This sequence comes from Acidovorax sp., assembly GCA_035350655.1. Classification (GTDB taxonomy): domain Bacteria; phylum Pseudomonadota; class Gammaproteobacteria; order Burkholderiales; family Burkholderiaceae_C; genus Acidovorax. Next base: position 2,660 of record DAOPUP010000359.1, read on the forward strand.
GGCTGCATCCTCGCGCGGGATGTCGGCCAGGCCCCAGCGTTCGCCGCGCAGGGCGGCTCGCAGGTCGAGGCAGCGGCGCAGCGCGCTGAGCATGCCCAGGGCCAGCACATCGACCTTGAGCAGGCCCATGGCATCCAGGTCGTCCTTGTCCCACTGGATAACGCTGCGCCCCGGCATGCTGGCCGGCTCCACGGGCACCAGGCGCGTGAGCTTGCCCTCGGTGAGCACGAAGCCACCCACATGCTGGCTCAGGTGGCGCGGAAAGCCCTTGAGCTGCGCGGCCAGCTCCAGCCACAGCGCGGCGGT
>DAOPUP010000360.1:0-2939 GCA_035350655.1 Acidovorax sp.
GCGCTCCACGGTGACACCCGCGCGCGCGTATTCGTAGAGCGCCTTGCCGTCTTTCTTGAGCGCGCTGTGCATGGGCGGCACCTGGCGGATGGGGCCGGTGAACTGCAGCTGCACGGCCGCCAGGCACTCGGCGGTGAGCTGGGCCGGGTCGACCTCGCAGCGCTGCACCACATCGCCCTCGGCATCGCCGGTGGTGGTGGTGGTGCCCAGCAGGGCGATGGCTTCGTAGGTCTTGGGCGCATCCAGCTGCAGTTGGCTGAACTTCGTGGCGGCGCCAAAACACAAGGGCAGCACGCCGCTGGCCAGGGGGTCGAGCGTGCCGGTATGGCCCGCTTTTTCGGCGCGCAGCAGCCATTTGGCCTTCTGCAAGGCGTCATTACTCGACAGGCCGAGCGGTTTATCGAGCAGCAACACCCCATGCACAGGGCGCCGCTGCACCCTGGTGCGTGGCGCGTTCATGGTCAGTCTTCCTGAGCGCGCGAGGAAACGGCCTTGGCAATCAAGGCATTCATGTCCGCCGCACGCTCGGACGTGCGGTCGAACACAAAGTGCAGCGTGGGCACGGTGTGGATGTGCAGGCGCTTGAACAGGCCATTGCGCAGGAATCCTGCCGCCTGGTTGAGCGCCGCCTGGGTTTCCACCGGATCGCCGGTCAGCAGGCTGAAAAACACCTTGGCATGGGCATAGTCCGGCGTCACCTCCACGCCCTGCAGCGTGACCATGCCCACGCGCGGGTCTTTCAACTCGCGCGCGATCAACTCCGTCAGATCGCGCTGGATCTGATCGGCCACCTTGAAGGCGCGGTTGGGGGTCGAAGACTTCTTGGCAGCCATGATTTACAGCGTCCGCGCGATTTCCTTGATGTCAAAGAATTCGAGGTGATCACCTTCCTTGATGTCGTTGTAGTTCTTGAGCTTGATACCGCACTCAAAACCTTCCTTGACATCCTTGACATCGTCCTTGAGGCGCTTGATCGAATCGACTTCGCCGGTGTAGACCACCACGTTGTCGCGCAACAGGCGGAACTTGGCGTTGCGGTGCACCATGCCGGACGTGATGTACGAACCGGCAATCGTGCCGATCTTCGTGGCCACGAACACGGTGCGAATCTCGGCCGTACCGATGATTTCCTCGCGCTGCTCGGGCGCCAGCATGCCGGACATTGCCACCCGCAATTCGTCCACGGCATCGTAAATGATGCTGTAGTAGTGCAGATCGACGCCATTGCTCTCGGCGAGCTTGCGCGCACCGGCATCGGCACGCACGTTGAAACCGATCACGATGGCCTTGGAGGCAATCGCCAGGTTGATGTCGGACTCGCTGATCGCGCCCACAGCGGCGTACACCAGCTGCACCTTGACTTCGTCGGTCGAGAGCTTGAGCAACGACTGCGCCAGCGCTTCTTGCGAACCCTGCACATCGGCCTTGACGATGATGGGCAGCATCTTCACTTCGCCCGCCGTCATGTCGGCAAACATGTTTTCCAGCTTGGCCGCCTGCTGGCGTGCCAGCTTGGTATTGCGGAACTTGCCGGCGCGGTAGGTAGCAACTTCACGTGCACGGCGCTCATCGGTCAGGACCATGAAGTCGTCACCGGCCTGAGGCACTTCGGTGAGGCCCTGGATTTCGACTGGAATCGACGGACCCGCCGTCTTGGCGACCTTGCCGCTTTCATCCAGCATGGCGCGCACACGGCCGTAGGTCTGGCCTGCCAGCACCACATCACCCACCTTGAGCGTGCCGGACTGCACCAGCACGGTGGCCACGGGGCCGCGGCCCTTGTCCAGCTTGGCTTCGATCACCAGGCCCTTGGCCAGCGAATCGACGGGAGCCTTGAGCTCCAGCACTTCGGCCTGCAGCAGCACCTGCTCGAGCAGCGTGTCGATACCCATGCCGGTCTTGGAAGACACAGGCACGAAAGGCGAATCGCCGCCGTATTCTTCAGGCACGACCTCTTCCACCACCAGTTCCTGCTTGACGCGGTCGGGGTTGGCATCGGGCTTGTCGGCCTTGGTGATGGCCACCACGATAGGAACGCCTGCCGCCTTGGCGTGCTTGATGGCTTCCTTGGTCTGGGGCATGACACCGTCGTCTGCCGCCACCACCAGAATCACGATGTCTGTGGCCTGGGCGCCGCGGGCACGCATGGCCGTGAAGGCCTCGTGACCGGGGGTGTCGAGGAACGAGATCATGCCGCGAGGCGTTTCCACGTGGTAGGCGCCAATGTGCTGCGTGATGCCGCCGGCTTCGCCCGAAGCGACCTTGGCGCGACGGATGTAGTCCAGCAGCGAGGTCTTGCCGTGATCGACGTGACCCATCACGGTCACGACCGGCGCGCGCGGCAGAACCGCCACGTCCAGCTGTGCCGAATCCTCGTCGGTGAAGGCTTCCGGATCATCCAGCGCAGCCACGACCGCCTTGTGGCCCAGTTCTTCCACCACGATCATGGCGGTGTCCTGGTCCAGTGGCTGGTTCATCGTGACCATCTGGCCCATCTTCATGAGCGCCTTGATGACCTCGGACGCCTTGATGGACATCTTGTGCGCCAGTTCGGCCACGGTGATGGTTTCAGGCACATGCACTTCGATGATGCGCGCTTCCACCGGCGCGGCATGCTGGTGGTGGTCGTCACGTTGGTCGCGGCTGTCGCCACGGCGGCCACGCGGGCCACCACGCCAGTTGTTGCGACCGACTCCGCCGCTGCTGTCGCCGCGGGTCTTGATTTCTTTCTTCTTGGCCGTGTCGTTGGCCCAGCTGGACGACAGCTTGGCCGACTTGACTTCCTTGCCGGCGGCGGCACCCGGGGCGGCCGGGGCACCTGCACGCGCAGCCGCACCCGTTCCCACTGCGGGCTTGTGCAGCGTGCCTTTCTTGGCATCGCCTGCAGCTGCAGGCTTGGCCACGGGCTTGGGCTCTTCCGGCTTCTTGGCCACCATGAC
>DAOPUP010000361.1:0-2934 GCA_035350655.1 Acidovorax sp.
CCACCTCGGGCAACACGGGCATTGCGCTGGCCATGGCGGCGGCCATCAAGGGCTACCGCATGGTGCTGGTGATGCCCGAGGATTTGTCGATCGAGCGGGCCCAGACCATGAAGGCGTTTGGCGCCGAGCTGGTGCTGACGCCCAAAAGCGGCGGCATGGAACATGCGCGCGACCTGGCCGAAGCCATGCAAAAGCGCGGCGAGGGCAAGGTGCTGGATCAGTTTGCCAACGCCGACAACCCGCGCACCCACTATGAAACCACGGGCCCCGAGCTGTGGGCGCAGACGGGCGGACGCATCACCCATTTTGTGAGCGCCATGGGCACCACGGGCACCATCACCGGGGTGGCGCGCTTTCTCAAAGAGAAGAACCCGGCCATTCAGATCATCGGAGCGCAGCCGCAAGAGGGCTCGCGCATTCCGGGTATCCGCAAGTGGCCGCAGGAATACCTGCCCAAGATCTATGACGCGAGCATGGTGGACGAGCTGGTCTATGTGAGCCAGGACGATGCCGAAGATATGTGCCGCCGCCTGGCGCGCGAGGAGGGCATCTTCGCGGGCATTTCGGCGGCGGGCGCCTGCTGGGTGGCGCAGCAGATCGCGCAGCGCGAGACCAATGCCACCATTGTGTTCATCGTGTGCGACCGGGGCGACCGGTATCTTTCGACCGGCGTTTTTCCGGCGTAAGGCGATCTGTCATGGTCGCCGGTTTTTGATGAAATTGGCTGTTGGCGCTTGATATGAAAGCGCTTTTAGCTATAAAAATAAGAGTAAATGAACTACGAAACCCGTCACTGCACCCACTGCAGTACCGCCTTGCAACCCATCACCCTGGCCGAGGATGGCGGCGACAAGGAGCGGCTGCGCTGCCCCGCCTGCGGTTGGACGCACTGGAACAATCCCACGCCCGTGCTGGCGGCCATTGTCGAGGTGGGCGGCCAGGTGCTGCTGGCCCGCAACGCTGCCTGGTCGGGCAAGATGTTTGCGCTGATCACCGGCTTCATGGAGGCGGGCGAGTCGCCGCACGAGGGCATTGCGCGCGAGGTGAAAGAAGAGACCAACCTCGATGTGCGCGCCACCACGCTGGTGGGGGCCTACGAGTTTTTGCGCATGAACCAGGTCATCATTGCCTACCATGTGGTGGCCGAGGGGGAGGTGCGCCTGTCGCCCGAGCTGGTGGATTACCGGCTGTACGATCTGGCAGACCTGAAATGCTGGCCTTCGGGCACGGGCTACGCGCTGGCCGACTGGTTGCGCACACGCGGGCATGAGCCGGTGTTTTTTACGGCCGAAGAAAATGCGGAACGGCGGCGCGGACTCGACGAGCAACCGCTGCTGCCAAAGGATTGATGACCATGGACATTCACAAAGAAATCGACACCCGGGGCCTGAACTGCCCCTTGCCTATCCTCAAGGCCAAGAAGGCGCTGGCCGACATGGCCAGCGGCCAGCTGCTCAAGGTGCTGGCCACCGACAGCGGCTCGCTGCGCGACTTTCAGGCGTTTGCCAAGCAGACCGGCAACGAGCTGGTGGAGCAGGAGACGGTGGGGGCGGAATACATCCACGTACTGCGCCGTCGCTAATGAAAATAGCTGCAAGTGCTTATTTTGTAAGCACTTGCAGCTATAAATATTGGAGCAATGCGGGTTACAGCGCCAAGGTCTTGAGGTATGCGCGGAACGTTGCGCCCACCTGGGGGTGCTGCAGTGCCAGCTCCACCGTCGCTTCCAGAAACCCCTCTTTGCTGCCGCAGTCGTAGCGCTTGCCTTGGTATTGAAAGGCGTACACCGCTTCGCTTTGCATGAGCCGGGCAATGCCGTCGGTGAGCTGGATTTCGCCGCCCACGCCGCGCGGCTGGTGGCGGATCTCGTTGAAGATTCCGGGCGTGAGGATGTAGCGGCCGGCCACGCCCATGCGTGAAGGGGCTACCTCGGCCTTGGGTTTTTCGACGATGCGTTCGATGCGGATCAGCGGGCCGCCCGCGCTCTCGCCGGCCACGATGCCATAGCGGTGCACCTGGTCGAGCGGCACCTCCTGCACGGCAATCACCGATCGCCCCTGCTGGCGAAACGCCGTGGCCATCTGCGCCAGCACGGGTTGGCCGCCGCTGGGGCCCACCATCAGATCGTCGGCCAGCAGCACGGCAAAGGGCTCGTTGCCCACCAGCGGCTCGGCGCACAGCACGGCATGGCCCAGGCCCAATGAGCGTGGCTGGCGCACGAAGGCGCAGTCCATGTCCTCGGGCTGGATGGAGCGCACCAGGTCCAGCAGCTCACTCTTGCCGGCGGCCTCCAGTTCGGCCTCGAGCTCGTAGGCGGTGTCGAAATGGTCTTCGATGGCGCGCTTGCTGCGCCCGGTCACAAAGATCATGTGGCGGATGCCCGCTGCGTAGGCCTCTTCCACCGCGTACTGGATCAGCGGCTTGTCCACCACCGGCAGCATTTCCTTGGGGCTGGCTTTGGTCGCGGGCAGAAAGCGTGTGCCCAGGCCGGCAACGGGGAATACGGCCTTGCGGACGGTGGTGGCGTTCGTCATGGGGGTGTTGTCCTTGGTGGCGGGTCCGGCGTGCCCAGGCCCGCCGGAATCGGGCCTGCGGTCACACCGTAGTATCTGGCGGGTTTCAGCCCAGCCTTGTCAGCTGATCGCGCAATCGGCCCAGCGTGGCACCGAAGTCGACGATGCGTTTTTTCTCTTGCTCGATCACCGCAGCGGGTGCCTTGGCCACAAAGGCTTCGTTGCCGAGCTTGTTGTGGGCCTTGGTGATCTCGCCATCGATGCGCGCGATTTCCTTGGACAGGCGCGCCTTCTCGGCGGTCACGTCAATTTCCATGTACAGGCACATGCGGGCGTCGCCCCCGTGGCCGTGGTGGGCGACGCCCGCATGTGCACGGGGGCGGCTTGAGCAGCGGCGGACCAGGCTGCTTCGTCGTCGAAC
>DAOPUP010000362.1:0-2927 GCA_035350655.1 Acidovorax sp.
GGCGCAGCATGTCGGCCGCGCTCATCTCGCCGTGCACCACATACACCCGGTCGGGTGCATGCCCCATGCTGCGCAGCCAGGCCAGGGTCTGGTTGGCATCGGCATGGGCCGAAGCGGAGGTGAGCTGCACGACTTCGGCGCGCACCTCCACGTCCTGCCCGTGGATGCGGGTGGTCTTTTCGCCGCTAGCGATGCGCGCGCCGCGCGTGCCGGGGGCCTGGTAGCCGGTGAGGATGACCATGTTGCGGTGGTCGCCCGCATACAGCGCCAGGTGGTGCAGTACGCGCCCACCCGTGGCCATGCCGCTGGCCGAAAGGATCACCATGGGGCCGTGGCGCCGCGCCAGGGCTTTTGATTCGTCGGTGGTCTGCACCATGGTGGCACTGTGCGAGAGCGCGTCGGCCTCGTGTGCGGTCAGCCGGTGTTCGCCCATGTGGTGCGCAAACAGCCCGGTAGTGCCCACGGCCATGGGGCTGTCGAGAAACACGGGCAGTGAACGGGCGATGCTGCCCTGCTTTTTGAGCAGGTTGATCGCATGCAGCACGGCCTGCGCCCGGCCTACTGCAAACACCGGCACCACGGCTACGCCGCCGCGCTGGGCCAGGCGTTGCAGTGCCGGGGCGAGCTCTTGCAGGATGTCTTCTTGCGGGTGCTGGCGGTCGCCGTAGGTGGATTCGATCAGTACGGTGTCCGCCTGGGGTGGTGCCTCGGGTGGGTGCATGACCAGGTCGTCGGGCCGGCCCAGGTCGCCCGAGAACAGGATGCGTCGACCACCCACCTCCAGCAACATGCTGGCCGCGCCCAGGATATGGCCCGCCGGTGTGAAGGTGACGCGCCAGCCGGGAATCGGCTCAAATGTCTTGTGGAACGCATGGGCGCGGAACTGTTTCATGCAGTGCTGTGCATCGAGCCGTGTGTACAGCGGCAGCGCGGGGGCATGCTGCGACAGCTGGTGGCGGTTCAAAAAGGCGGCGTCTTCTTCTTGCAGGTGGCCGCTGTCGGGCAGCAGGATGGCGCACAGGTCGCGCGTGCCGGTGGTGGTGTGAATGGGGCGGGTGTAGCCGTCGCGCGCCAGCAGGGGCAGGTAGCCGCTGTGGTCCAGGTGGGCATGGGTCAGCACGACGGCATCGATCTGGTGCGGCGTGAGGGGCAGGGGCTGCCAGTTGCGCAGGCGCAGCTGCTTGTAGCCCTGGAACAGGCCGCAATCGACCAGCATGCTGTGGCCGTTGTGGCGTACCAGGTATTTGGAGCCGGTGACGGTGCCCGCGCCGCCCAGAAAAGTGATGTTGACGTCCATTGCAAATCTCCGTCCATGCCGATGTTTGCCATCGTAGCGGCCTGCGCTGGCGGATCTTGCCCGCTTTGGCGTGCGATAAGAAAAAAGGCTGCCCCGCGCGTTGCGGGGCAGCCTCTTCAAACCCTCTGGCGCTGTGCGGCGCCCGGTGTTCAGCTGAAGAAGTTCTTCAGCCGGTCGGTCCAGCTTTCGCCGCTGGGCGAGTGGCGACCGCCACCCTTCTTCAGCGAGTCTTCGAGCTCGCGCAGCAGCTTGCGCTGGTGCTCGGTGAGCTTGACCGGCGTTTCCACCGCGATGTGGCAATACAGGTCGCCGGGGTAGCTGGCGCGCACGCCCTTGATGCCCTTGCCGCGCAGGCGGAACTGCTTGCCGGCCTGCGTGCCTTCGGGGATGTCGATGGCGGCCTTGCCGGCCAGCGTGGGCACTTCGATCTCGCCGCCCAGCGCCGCCGTGATGAAGCTCACGGGCACCTGGCAATGCAGGTCGTCACCGTCGCGCTCGAAGATGTCGTGTTTCTTCAGGCGGATCTCGATGTACAGGTCGCCCGGTGGCCCGCCGTTGGTGCCCGGTTCGCCGTTGCCGGTGCTGCGGATGCGCATGCCGTCGTCGATGCCGGCCGGAATCTTCACTTCCAGCGTCTTTTGCTTCTTGAGCTTGCCCTGGCCGTTGCAGCTGGTGCAGGGCTCGGGAATGATCTTGCCCGTGCCGCGGCAGTGGGGGCAGGTCTGCTGCACGCTGAAAAAGCCCTGGCGCATCTGCACCGTGCCGCTGCCCGTGCAGGTGGTGCAGGTCTTGGCGCTGGTGCCAGGCTTGGCGCCGTTGCCTTTGCAGGTGTCGCAGCTTTCCCACGACGGGATGCGGATCTGCGCATCCTTGCCGCGCGCGGCCTCTTCGAGGGTGATTTCCATGGCGTAGCTGAGGTCGCTGCCGCGGTACACCTGGCGGCCACCGGCGCCGCGCCCCCGCCCGCCCTGCTGGCCGAACATGTCACCAAAGATGTCGCCGAAGGCCTCGGCAAAGCCGCCAAAACCCTCTCCACCGGGCCCGCCGGGGCCGCGCATGTTCGGGTCCACGCCCGCGTGGCCGTACTGGTCGTAGGCAGCGCGCTTTTGGGCGTCGGAGAGCATCTCGTAGGCCTCTTTGGCCTCCTTGAACTTCTCTTCGGCACCCTTGGCGGCATCACCCTGGTTGCGGTCAGGGTGGTGCTTCATCGCCAGCTTGCGATAGGCCTTCTTGATGTCTTCTTCCGAGGCGTTCTTGGGAACCCCCAGGATTTCGTAATAGTCTCTTTTCGACATGGTCTTTCTGCACCCGGTTGGAACAGGAACGCCGCGCAGGCCTTGGAACCTCGGTTGAAAGGTCCTTCGGGCCCCGCGCGGCGGCTGGGGTCAATGGGGGCTTGTTCAGCCCTTCTTGACTTCCTTCACTTCAGCATCGACCACGTTGTCGTCGTCCACGGGCTTGCCAGACGAAGCAGACGCACCCGACGCTTCTGCGCCACCGGCTGCCTGGGCCGCCTGCGCAGCCTGGGATTCGGCATACATCTTCTCGCCCAGCTTCTGGCTGGCCGTCATCAGCGCCGTGGTCTTGGCGTCGATGGCGTCCTTGTCTTCACCCTTGAGCACTTCTTCCA
>DAOPUP010000363.1:0-2915 GCA_035350655.1 Acidovorax sp.
TCGATGAAGATCACACCGCCATGGTCGCGGCGGCGGTTCACCCAGCCCGACAGGGTGACGGTTTGGCCCAGAAGGGCTTCGGTCACAAGACCGCAATAGTGGGAACGCATGGCCATGGCAAAACTTCCGGCGCCGCTGTGGCGCATTAAAGGGGATTCACTTGGAGGAGGCTGAGGCAAGGGCGGGGTCGGAGGGAGCGACCACACCCATCGAAATAATGTATTTGAGCGCCGCGTCCACGCTCATGTCGAGCTCGACGCAGTCGCTCTTGCGCACCATCACGAAATACCCGCCCGTGGGATTGGGGGTGGTGGGCACATACACGCTGACAAACTCGTCACGCAGATACGCTGCCACCTCGCCATTGGGCGTGCCCGTGATGAAGGCCACGGTCCAGACCCCGTCGCGCGGCCATTGCACCAGCACGGCGGTACGAAAGGCGTTGCCGCTTTCGGAAAAAAGCGTATCGGAGACCTGCTTGACGCTCGAATAAATGGAGCGCACCACCGGGATGCGGCTGACCAGGCTGTCGCCCAGCTGCACCAGCTTGCGACCGGCAAAATTGCTGGCCGTGGCGCCCACGACCAGCAGGATCAGCAGGGTCAGCAGCACCCCAAAGCCGGGGATATGGAATCCGAGCAATTTGTCAGGTTGCCAGGCCACCGGCAGGATCTGCAGGGTCTGGTCCAGCGTGCCCACAATCCAGTTGAGCACCGCGATGGTGATCACCCCGGGAACAATCACCAGCAGGCCGGTGAACAACCATTTGCGCAAGGCGGACATGGAGGGGCTCAGTCTGAAGAAGCGGCGCTGGCGCCAGTGGTGGCAGGGGCTGCACTGGCAGCCTCCTTCTTGGCAGCACCGGTATCGGCCGCCGCAGGCGCAGAGGGCTTTGAGTCCGCCGCACCCTTGTCATCGCTCTTGGCGTCGGTGGCGGGAGCGGAGCTGCCGCCGTTGCCGCCACGAAAATCCGTCACATACCAGCCAGAACCCTTGAGCTGGAACCCTGCGGCCGTCACCTGCTTGGTAAAGGCGGCAGCGCCGCAAGCGGGGCACACCGTGAGCAGAGGGTCCGAAATCTTTTGCAGCACATCCTTGGCATGGCCGCAGGAGCCGCATTTGTAGGCGTAAATAGGCATGACGAGCGTGTTGGTGGAAAGTGCAAAACCTTTAATTATAGGCGGCGGCCCCGTCTTCAACGCCCCAGGCTCATTCCACGCCCACCATAGGGTGGTGCCCTGCATGGCTGTTGCGGACGGCCTGGGGGCCCAGAGAGCCCGCCAGCATGCCCACCAGCGCCGCGAGCAAGCCGGCCAATTGCGCCGGAAACACCTGGCCTGCCGGGGTGGCCAGAAACAACAGCCAGGTCAACAAACCCAGCACGATGGCAAACACCGCACCCTGGGTGGTGGCCCGTTTCCAGTACAGGCCGAACACCAGCGGCACGAAGGCACCGACCAATGGCACCTGGTAGGCGCCCGAGACCAGCTCATAAATGGAGGTGCCCTCCATGCGGATCGCATAGGCCAGCACCAGGCCGCTGAACACCAGCGTGGTGATGCGCATGGTGCGCAGATGCTGCCGATCGGAGGCATGCGGACGGAACTGACGCCAGATGTTCTCGGTGAACGTCACGCTGGGCGCCAGCAGGGTGGCCGACGCCGTGGACTTGAGCGCCGACAGCAGTGCACCGAAAAAGATCACCTGCATGACAAACGGCATCTTGCTCAGCACCAGCGTGGGCAGCACCTTTTGCGGATCGTCCTTGAGCAGCGCCGCCGTTTCCTCCGGCATGATGATGAGCGCGCTGGCCACCAGGAACATCGGCACAAAGGCAAACAGGATGTAGCAGATACCGCCAATCACGGGGCCCCGCGTTGCGGCCTGGAGGTTGTTGGCCGACATCACACGCTGAAAAACATCCTGCTGGGGAATCGAGCCAAACATCATCGTGATGCCGGCTGCAATGAAGAACACGATGTCGTGGAATTTCGGCTCCGGCAGGAAGCGGAACAACTCGCGGCTAGAGGCCAGCTCGATGACCTTGTCGGCCCCACCGGCCAGGTTGCCCGCAAACACAGCGATCACCGTCAGCCCCACCACCAGGATGATCATCTGGATGAAGTCCGTGACGGCCACCGACCACATGCCGCCAAACAGCGTGTACGCCAGAATCGACACCACCCCGATCGTCATGCCCATGGGAATGCTGACAGCACCGCCCGACAGCAGATTGAACACCAGCCCCAGTGCCGTGACCTGCGCCGAAACCCAGCCCAGGTAGCTCAGCATGATGATCAGCGAACACACGATCTCCACCACACGGCCATAGCGCTCGCGGTAGTAGTCGCTGATGGTCAGCAGCGTCATGCGGTACAGCTTGCCGGCAAAGAATAGGCCCACCAGAATCAGGCAGAAGCCCGCACCAAAAGGGTCTTCCACCACATGGCCGAGCCCGCCCTCGATGAACTTGGCCGGAATGCCCAGCACCGTCTCCGACCCAAACCAGGTGGCAAAGGTCGTGGTGACAATCATGTACAGCGGCAGATGCCGCCCGGCAATCGCAAAATCAGCGGCATTCTTGACCCGCTTGGCGGCCACCAGGCCAATGGCGATGGTGATCAGCAAATAGACGATGACCAGGGTCAACAGCACGGCATGTTCCTCAATGTCGCGAAAAAGTAAAAAGTAAAAAACCCGCCCCGACCAGCGTCAGAAGACCTTGACCCTGACCATCAGCTGCATCACGAGCAGGCCCAGCACAAAGCCCAGCCCCCCGTAGATGATGCTTTGCAACAGGCGATTGGTGCGCTTTTGCGCCTCCAGCAGCTCGCGCAAGGCACCTTGCCCGTCGGCAGGTCGCCGGCTCAGAAAGTCATACAGCAGGCGCGGCAGCTCGGGCACGAGCTTGGCAT
>DAOPUP010000364.1:0-2914 GCA_035350655.1 Acidovorax sp.
TTGGTCTTGAAGATGGTGTCATCGAAATTGCGCGCGCCCACATACCCGCCGGTGTTGACGTCGATGGTGGTCAGCGCTTCTGTCTGGTCCACGATGAGGTAGCCACCCGATTTCAGATCTACTCGGCGCCCCAATGCCTTGGACACTTCCTCGTCGATCGAGTAAAGATCAAAAATGGGCCGCTCACCTTTGTAATGCTGGAGCTTGCCCGCGGCAGTGGGCATGAATTCCTGCCCGAAGGCGCGCAAACGGTGAAACTGCTCCATGGAATCGATGCGGATCGTCTGTGTGTGCTCCCCCACCAGATCGCGCAACACGCGCTGCAGCAAGTCCAGATCCTGATGCAGCAGCGACATGACCGGCAGCTTGAGGGACGCCTCCTTGGTGCGCGCCCAGGTCTTGCGCAAGTAGGCAATATCCTCAGCCAACTCAGCGTCGGTCGAATCCTCGCCATTGGTGCGCAGAATGAAGCCGCCGCCCCCTCCCGTGGATTTGTCTCCCACCAGGGCCTGCAGGCGCGCACGCAGCGCCTCGCGCTCGGCCACCGGAATTTTCTGAGAAACGCCCACATGCTCGTCCTGCGGCAGAAACACCAGTAACCGCCCGGCAAGGCTGATCTGGGTGGACAGGCGCGCCCCCTTGGTGCCGATGGGGTCCTTAATAACTTGAACCATCAGTGCCTGGCCCTCGAACACCTGCTTTTCAATGGGCAGCAGCGGCTCGCCTTTTCGGGCAAACATGGGTGCCTCGCCACCTTCCTGGCGCTGCCACACATCGGCCACATGCAGAAAAGCCGCGCGCTCCAGGCCGATATCGATAAAGGCCGACTGCATGCCCGGCAGCACGCGCGAGACCTTGCCGAGGTAGACATTGCCCACCAGTCCGCGCTCCAGCGTGCGTTCGATGTGCAACTCCTGCACGGCGCCATGCTCGACCACGGCCACACGGGTTTCCTGCGGTGACCAGTTGATCAGGATGTCTTGTTGCATGGCGGTTGGAACCTGTATTGGGGATTAAACGCTGACACCCGCCGCGCGCAGCAATTGCGCGGTCTCGTACATGGGCAGACCCATGATGCCCGAATAGCTGCCGCTCAACTGAGGAATGAACGCCGCCGCCCTGCCCTGCACCGCGTAGGCGCCCGCCTTGCCCAGCGGTTCGCCACTGGCCACATAGGCGTCAATCTGGGCGGGCGTCATGTCGGCAAAGGTCACACGCGATACCGACAGCGCGCTCACGCGCTTGGTCCCCACCTGCAGCGCCACGGCGGTCAGTACACGGTGCTCATGGCCCGACAGCTCGCCCAGCATGCGCGCGGCATGCGCCGCATTGTCGGGCTTGCCGTAGATGGTGCGGCCCAGGGCTACCGTCGTGTCAGAGCACAGGATAGGCGCATCTGGCAACCCACGGCGGGCACGCCGCGCCACGGCCGCATCGAGCTTGAGACCGGTGACACGCTCCACATAGGCGGTGGGTGCCTCGCCGGGCAGCACCACCTCTATGGCCTCGGCATCTTCGGTCAAGTCACCGTTCACATTGGGCAGCAGCAGTTCGTGGCGCACACCCAGCTGTTCCAGCAGCTGGCGCCGGCGCGGGCTTTGGGAGGCGAGGTAGATGAAATCGGGCATGAACGGACTTTGAACAAAAACTAGTCCTAGCGCTTATTCATCAGGCACTAGTAGCTATGAAAAACAGAGCGCTCTACGCACCGCACATGGCCACGCTCACTCACGGTGGTAAGGGTGCCCAGCATTCACCGACCAGGCGCGGTACAACTGCTCAATGAGCAGCACCCGCACCATGGCGTGGGGCAGGGTCAGGTCCGACAGGCGGATGCGTTCGTGCGCAGCCTGGCGAAAGGCCGGGGCCAGACCATCGGGGCCACCAATGACCAGTGCCACATCGTCACCGCCGAGCTGCCAGCCCTTGAGCCGCTCGGCCAGCGCCTTGGTGGTGAGGCTGGTGCCGCGCTCGTCCAGCGCCACCACGCGGGTGCCGCGTGGGATGACTGCTTCAATGCGCTCGCGCTCGGCGGTGTAGAGGGTCTCCAGCGTCTTGGAACCGCGCGGTTCGGTCTTGACCGCCTTGAGTTCGACCTTGAGCTCGGGCGGGAACCGCTTGGCGTATTCGTCGTAGGCCGTCTGGGCCCAGTCGGGCACGCGCTGGCCGACGGCCACGATCAGCAGTTTCATGGGCGATCAGGCGCTGCAGGCGGGTTGCGCAGGGCGATGAGCGAACGCGCCATTCACTTGCGGCCCGGAGCCCTCTTGGCTACCGGTTTGGCGGCGGCGCCACCGCGTGCCGCAGTGGACTTCGCGCCCACCTTGGCACCGGTTTTTGCAGCAGCAGCGGTCTTGCTGCGTGGAGCGGAAGGCTTGACCACCACGGTCTTGACAGGTGCCTTGGTGGCTGCGGGCTTCTTGGCAACCGTCGTCTTTGCAGGTGTCTTGGCCGGTGTGGCTTTGGCAGTACTGCTGCGCTTAACCGGGGCTGTGGCAGGTGCCTTTGCGGCGGCCTTGGCTGCTGGCTTGGTTGCGGATTTGACGGGAGCTGCTGCCGGCTTGGCGGCCGATTTGGCGGCAGGGCGGGCGGTGGACTTCGCCGGTGCAGCCTTCTTGGCTGCCGTGGGGCGTGCCGAAGTGGTCTTGGCTGCGGCCTTGGCATCCGACTTGGCGGCCTTCTGGGCGGATTTCTTGTCAGCAAGCTCGGTCGCGGCGCTGGAAACGGGCTTGGCCGCACCGAGCTTCAGGCGCACCGGCGTGTCACCCCACAGCTCTTCCAGGCGGTAGTACTGGCGGATGGCCGGCTGCATGATGTGGGCCACAGCGGCACCGCAGTCCACGATGATCCATTCGCCGTTGTCTTCGCCTTCGATGCGCGGCTTCACAAAACCGGCTTCACGCACGGCATCGCG
>DAOPUP010000365.1:0-2911 GCA_035350655.1 Acidovorax sp.
CTTGAGGGGGTAGTGGCGAAAGCTGTGCGAGTTCGAGTCTCGCCGACGGCACCAAAACAAAGGCCTGCCTGCATGACCCGGTCAGGGTTTTGACGGGCAAGGCCACAGCGGTGAGCACATCCTCCAGATGAACCTCGATCAATACCTCCCCGTCCTTTTGTTTATCTTGATCGGCATCGCTGTAGGTGTCGTTCCCTTGGCTCTGGGGTATGTGCTGGGCCCCAACCGCCCGGACGCCGCCAAGAACTCCCCTTACGAATGTGGTTTCGAAGCCTTTGAGGATGCGCGCATGAAGTTCGATGTGCGCTATTACCTCGTGGCCATTCTTTTCATTCTGTTTGATCTGGAAATTGCCTTTCTGTTTCCCTGGGCTGTCTCGCTTCAGGAGGTGGGGCTGACCGGTTTCGTGGCAGTGGTGATCTTTCTGGCCATCCTTGTCGTGGGGTTCGCCTACGAGTGGAAAAAAGGCGCCCTGAACTGGGAATGAGCGGGCTTCAACAAGGACTGATGCAATGATTGAAGGCGTGATGAAGGAAGGCTTCATCACCACGAGTTACGACTCCGTGGTGAACTGGGCCAAGACCGGATCTCTGTGGCCCATGACCTTTGGTCTGGCCTGCTGCGCGGTCGAAATGATGCATGCCGCTGCTGCGCGCTACGACATCGGGCGTTTCGGCGCCGAGGTGTTTCGCGCCAGTCCGCGCCAGTCCGATCTGATGATTGTGGCCGGCACGTTGTGCAACAAGATGGCCCCCGCTTTGCGCAAGGTGTATGACCAGATGTCGGAGCCGCGCTGGGTTCTGTCGATGGGCTCTTGTGCCAATGGCGGTGGCTACTACCACTACAGCTATTCGGTGGTGCGTGGCTGTGACCGTGTCGTTCCGGTGGATGTCTATGTGCCTGGTTGCCCGCCCACGGCCGAAGCCTTGATTTACGGCATCATCCAATTGCAGCAGAAGATTCGCCGCACCAACACCATTGCTCGTGTCTGAAGGGTTGATGATGAATGCTGTTGCCATTCGGCCTGAAAAACTCAAAGACAATATCGCTGCGGCCCTGGGTGCCAAAGTGCGCAAGATCTCGGTGGCTTTGGATGAAGTTACCGTGGTGGTTGCTGCGGCCGACTACCTGGATGCCATGCGCGTGTTGCGCGATGCCGATGGCTGCCGCTTCGAGCAGTTGATCGACCTGTGTGGCGTCGACTACTCTGCGTATGCCGACGCCGTGAACGAGGGCGCACGCTATTGCGTGGTGTCGCATCTGCTGTCCGTCAGCCTGAATCAGCGTGTACGCGTGAAGGTGTTCTGCGCGGATGACGATTTTCCGGTGGTGGCGTCGGTGTCCGATCTGTGGAATTCGGCGAACTGGTATGAGCGCGAGGCGTTCGACCTGTTTGGCATCGTGTTCGATGGGCACAACGATCTGCGCCGCATCCTGACCGACTACGGTTTTATCGGCCACCCCTTCCGCAAGGATTTCCCGCTGTCCGGGCATGTGGAAATGCGCTACGACGCCGAACAACGGCGCGTGGTGTACGAGCCTGTGTCCATTGAGCCGCGAGAAATCACGCCCCGCATCATTCGCGAAGACAAGTACGGAGGCCTGCACTGAGCCGCTGGGCGTCTCATGTGATCCATCATGGCTGAAATCAAGAACTATTCCCTGAACTTTGGTCCGCAGCACCCAGCCGCGCACGGTGTGCTGCGTCTGGTGCTGGAGCTGGACGGCGAAGTGGTGCAGCGCGCCGACCCGCACATCGGTCTGCTGCACCGCGCGACTGAAAAGCTGGCCGAGCACAAGACCTATATCCAGTCGCTACCCTATATGGACCGGCTCGATTACGTCTCGATGATGTGCAATGAGCACGCTTACTGCCTGGCGATTGAAAAGCTGCTGGGTATCGAAGTGCCCCTGCGCGCGCAATACATCCGCGTGATGTTTGCCGAAATCACGCGTTTGCTGAACCACCTGATGTGGCTCGGCTCGCATGGCAACGACTGCGGCAGCTCCACCATCCTGATCTATACCTTCCGCGAGCGCGAAGACCTCTTCGACATGTATGAAGCTGTCTCCGGTGCGCGCATGCATGCGGCTTACTTCCGTCCAGGTGGCGTGTACCGTGACTTGCCGGACAGCATGCCGCAGTACAAGGTCAGCAAGATCAAGAATGCCAAGGCCCTGGAGGCCATGAACCAGAACCGCAAGGGTTCGATGCTGGATTTCATCGACGACTTCACGCAGCGCTTTCCGGGCTGCATGGATGAGTATGAAACCCTGCTCACGGACAACCGCATCTGGAAGCAGCGTACCGTGGGCATCGGCGTGGTGCCGCCCGAACGCGCGCTGAATCTGGGCATGACTGGTCCCATGCTGCGCGGTTCTGGCATTGCGTGGGACTTGCGCAAGACGCAGCCCTACGATGTGTACGACCGCATGGACTTCGATGTGCCGGTTGGCAAGACCGGCGACTGCTATGACCGTTATCTGGTCCGCATGCAGGAAATGCGCGAGTCCAATCGCATCATCAAGCAATGTGTCGACTGGCTGCGCGCCAATCCAGGCCCGGTGATCACGGACAACCACAAGATCGCACCGCCCGATCGCGAATCCATGAAGTCCAACATGGAAGAGCTGATCCACCATTTCAAGCTGTTCACTGAGGGCTTTCATGTTCCTGAGGGTGAGGCCTATGCGGCGGTCGAGCATCCCAAGGGAGAGTTCGGCATCTATCTGGTGAGCGACGGCGCCAACAAGCCGTATCGCCTGAAGATCCGTGCCCCTGGTTTTGCGCATCTGGCCACGCTGGATGAAATGGCCCGGGGTCACATGATTGCGGATGCCGTGGCCATCATTGGAACCATGGATATCGTGTTCGGAGAGATTGATCGATGATTACCGAAGCGACCAAAGC
>DAOPUP010000366.1:0-2907 GCA_035350655.1 Acidovorax sp.
TGCACATGGAGCCTGGCGCACAGTGGACGCTGCCGGCCGCACAAGGCCAGGGCACGCGCCGCATGCTGTACTTCTTTGTGGGCGACGGCCTGCGTGTGGGCCCGCAGGAGGTGGGGCAGCATGCGGCCCTGGAATTGGTTGCGGGCCAGGACTGGCTGCTCACCAACACCGGCGCCACGCCCGTCGAATGCCTGCTGCTGCAAGGCCAGCCCATTGGCGAGCCGGTGGCGCAGTACGGCCCGTTCGTGATGAACACGCAGGCCGAGATCATGCAGGCCATGAACGACTACCGCCGCACCCAGTTCGGCGGCTGGCCTTGGCCTGAGCAGGACCCGGTGCATGGCAGCCAGGCGCGGCGTTTTGCGCGCTACCCGGGGCAGGCCGAGGAAGACCGGCCCGCCGACGCAGCGGCTGCGGCTGCGGCCTGAGCCCGCCCGGGGCGCGTGCTGCGCGCGCCTCGTGGACAATCCGGAGTTTGATCCGCGCGGCGACGCTGACCTGCGTCATGCACCGCCGCGTGCAGCTCCCTTGAAAGCGCACTTCCATGAACATCACCAAAGACTCTGCTGTCACCATCACCTACAAGGTCACCACGCCGCTGGGCAAACCACTCGATGGCGGCAGCCTGGCCTACCTGCACGGCGGCTATGAAAACATTTTTCCGAAGGTCGAAGCGGCTCTTGAAGGCCAGGCCGTGGGCTTCAGCACCCTGCTCGATCTGGCAGTGGAAGACGCCTTTGGCGCGCGCGACGAGAGCCTGGTGCGCACTATTCCCAAGGCCGAGTTTCCCCCCGGCGTGAAGGTGGGCGGCCAGCTGCAGGGCGTGGGCGCCGACGGCCAGCCGCAGGTGTTCAACGTGGTCAAGATCAAGGGCCCCGAAGTGCACCTGGATGGCAACCATCCGCTGGCAGGTCAGGCGCTGAAGTTCAGCTGCAAGGTCACGGAAGTGCGCGCCGCGAGTGCCGAAGAAATCGCGCACCGCCATGTGCACGGGGCGCACGGCCACCAGCATTGATGCCGGCAGACTCCATCCGGCTTGCGGTGGAGACCGTCAATGGCGCCGCAACAGCGCCTGGCGCAGCAGGCGTGCGGCGCGGTCGCGGATGCCCAGCGGGCCGGGGCCGGGCCCAGTCGGGCGCAGCTTGGCGGCGCTGCAGGCGGCCAGAAAGTCGTGCAGGATGGCGGTGTCGTTCAGGGTGTCCGAGCCGATCTGGTGAAACTCGGGGTGCCACTGCGTGGCGGCGATGTAGCCGCGCCCTGGCGCCGCTTGCAGGCGGATCGCTTCGGGCACGCCATCGGGTTCGCTGAGGGCTTCGACTACAAAATCCGGTGCCACCCGTTTGATGCCCTGGTGGTGGATGCTGTTGACGCGTGCGCGGGGTGTGTCGGGATACAGCTGCGCCAGATGCGTGCCGGGCACGATATGGATGCCGTGGAAATGCTGATCGTAGGTTGTGGCATTGCGGTGTTGCAGCGCACCCGGGTGCTGGGTTTGCAAATCCTGGTAGAGCGCTCCGCCAAACGCTACGTTGATCAGCTGCAGGCCGCGGCAGACCCCAAAAATGGGTTTTCCGACCTGGGCAAACGCTTTCACCAAGGCCAGGTCGTACAGGTCGCGCACGCGGTCACCCACCCATTCTTCGCGCAGGGGTTCCTCGCCGTAGCTGCCGGGCCACACGTCGGCACCACCGTGCATGACGATGCCGTCGAGCCACTGGGCATAGTGGTCGAGCGTGACGTCGCCGCGCGCCGTCGCCCCGGTAGGGCAGGGCACCATGACCACCATCGCACCCGCGGACATGATCCAGTGGGCAATCGACTGTTCGACATACTGCAGGGTCTTGCCCGTGAACAGCGGGCGGGTGGGGTCGGCGTGCTGGAAGCAGGCCGACAGGCCAATCTTGAGGCGGCGTGAAGCAGGCATGTGGAAGCTCCGGTGGGGGCATGGCAGTGGCGTGCAGCCAAGCGAGGCGGGAAGCCATTGTCTTTGTAGCACCGCACTCCGGCAACGGCTATAGGATATTGCCGTGCCCGCCACGGCCCGCTGCGTGGCCAGGTTCCCTGTCGGGTGGTGTGCTATTGATGGGCGTCAAGTCACCCCATGCGATTGCGGGCATGATGCAAGTACATCGACGGTCTTGGCTTGGTCGCCACACCGTTCCATTTTCACAAGGAGTGCCCTATGCAAGTACAAGTACACACCGACGACCATATCCATGGTGGAGAGTCGCTGGCGCAATGGATTCAGGACGAGGCGGGCACCCGGCTGGCGCGGTTTCGCGACCACATCACGCGCCTGGAGGTGTTTCTGACCGATCTGGATGCCGGCAAGTCGGGTGCCGATGACAAGCGCTGCCGCGTCGAGGCCCGCGTGGCCAGTCGCCAGCCGGTGACCGTGACGGCCGAGGCCGACAAGATGGCCACCGCTTTCATCAGCGCCGTGGACAAGCTCACGCGTGTGCTCGACGCCGACCTGGGGCGGGTGAAGGATCGCCATGGTCGTGACACCATCCGGGACGCCCAGGAATAAGCCTGGTTGCGCTGCCCGCCGGACCTGGTCCTGACGGACCAGGCAGAAAAAAACGCGCCTGAGGGCGCGTTTTTTGTGGGGACCAGCGGCGCTTACTTGCCAGCCATCACGCGCACCATTTCCAGGCACTTGTTCGAATAGCCCCATTCGTTGTCGTACCAGCTCACGACCTTCACGAAGGTGCCATCGAGGGCGATGCCGGCGTCGGCATCAAAAATGGAGGTGCGGGTGTCGCCACGGAAGTCGGTGGCCACCACCTTGTCTTCGGTGTAGCCCAGCACGCCCTTGAGCGCGCCTTCGGACTGGGCCTTCATCTCGGCCTTGATTTCTTCGTAGGTGGCGGCCTTGTCCAGCTCCACCGTCAGGTCCACCACCGA
>DAOPUP010000367.1:0-2904 GCA_035350655.1 Acidovorax sp.
AAATGCCGTACGGTCCGATCGAGCAAAGTGTGCGCGGGTGGCTCCAGCCGTTGCGTACCGGCCTGGAACAAGGTTCGCCGGGGAGACTGGGCAGCGGGCATGCGCCGGGATGCACTGGTGTGCTCCCATTTGTATCCGTGTGCGCCCACGGCGCGGCGGTCCAGAGCCCGCTACCGTCTGCCGCAGAATGGGCATGCCCGCACCCGGCTGGCTCGCCACCGTGCACCGGCAACGCCCTAGCCCGCGCCCTTCAGCGCCCGCCGACTTTCTGGTACATGCCCTTGATGGCCTCTGAAAAATGGGCCATCAGGTTGGTTCGCTTGAGCTTGAGCGTAGGTGTCATGAAGGTGTTTTCAATCGTCCAGGGCGTGAGCGTCAGGTGCACCGCACGCGGCACGGCGTAGCGGGGGAAGCTGGCGGTATTTTTTTCGATGCGTGCCAGCACGGCCCGGTGCACGCTGGCGTGGTTCAGGCTGCCAGCCTCTTGCGGGTTCAGCCCGAGGTCGGCGGCCATGCGCGGCCATTCGTCGGGCTTGAGCACGGCCACGCAGGCGATGAAGGGGCGGTTCTCGCCCACCACCAAGGTTTGTTCCAGCAGAGGATCGGCCAGCATGGCAAGTTCCAGGTCACCCGGGGGCACTTTTTCCCCCGTGGACGTAACGATGATTTCCTTGATGCGGCCCCGAATGTAAATGCGGCCGTTCACGATCTCGGCTTGGTCCCCCGTTCCCAGCCAGCCGTCGGGGCCCAAGATTTTGGCGGTATCTTCGGGACGTTTCCAGTAGCCCTTCATCACGATGGGGCCGCGCACCTGCAACTCGCGGCTCTCGCCAATGCGCACGTCTACCCCGGCCAGCGCACGCCCGACACAGGCGGGGTCGTTGTCGCCAAGCGCATTGACCGACACCACGGGCGCGGTTTCGGTCATGCCATAGCCTTGCACCAGCGGCAAGCCCAGGCCCAGAAAGCACTTGGCCATGGTGGGCGACAGCGGTGCCCCGCCGCTCACGGCCACACGCACGCGGCCACCGAACTGCGCCAGCAGCGGCCTGGCAACCAGCGCCTGCAGCAGGGGCCAGGGCAGGGCGGCCATCCAGCCGGCGGCCTGGCTGCTGGCGTCCGGTGCGGGCACAGGCAGGCCCTGGGCGGCACAAAAACGCGCCCAGCCTTTGTTCTGAGCGGCTTCGTAAAGCTGCATCTTCCAGGGTGTGGGCGAGAGCTTCTCCAGTAGCTTGGCGTGGATGCGTTCGTAGATGCGGGGCACCGACACCAGCACCGTGGGGCGCACCGTTTTCAGGTCTTCGGCCAGCAGCGGCACCGAGCGGGCATAGGCCACGCAGCTGCCAGCGGCGATCGCCAGGTAGTAGCCGCCCGTGCGCTCAAACGTGTGCGACAGGGGCAGGAACGACAGGAACAGGTCATCCACCGTGGGGGCGATACGCTCCAGCACGGCCTTCACATCGCTCACCACATTGCGGTGCGTGAGCATCACGCCCTTGGGCTTGCCAGTGGTGCCCGAGGTGTAGACCAGGGCCGCCAGATCGTCGGGGCCGGGTGGTGTGGGGGCGGGCATATCGGTCACGCGGGCGCCGCCCTCCAGCCATTGCGCCAGCGAGCCCACAGCAGGGCCTTGGCCTGGGACGTTGGCGGCAGAAGGTACGAGAGCCGCCTCTTCGTCGGTGATCACCACCGCGCGCAATGACGGAAACGGCGTGCCAATGTCGCGGATTTTTTCCCACTGTGAGGACTGGCCCACGATGAGCATGGAGGCTTCGCAGTCGGCCAGGATGTAGGCAATGCTGCCGGGGTTGTCGATGGCGTGCAGTGGCACCGGCACATGGCCGGTGGCCAGCGTGCCTTGATCGGCGCACATGGCGTTCAGGCCGTTGGGCAGCAGGATGGCCACACGCGCTGCTGCAGGCAGCTGCAGGGCCGCCATGGCCTGCAACCATTGCGCCACCCGTTGAGCGGTCTGCGCCCAGGTCAGGCCAATCCAGGCCTGGGTTGGTGGATCGAAGGCCCGGTAAGCCTCGGCGTCGGGTGTGCGTGCGACCCGGTACGCGAGGAGCTGGGGTAGCGTCTGCACACTCGCAAGGTCGGACGAAAAAGTAGTCATCAAAGGATGTGTTGTATCGCGGCCATGCCGCATGGGTGCATATCTACGGGAAAACCCGATGGATGATACCGACAGGGATACGGGCACCGCTCAAGGGGGCGCGCCACCGGTGCGGTTGGCGATCGGCCACGCCCCTTGCCCCAGCTTGCCGATGCACGGCCCCATACAACGCGCGCATTTACGGGACAGACATGTTTGCATCAATACCGCTTCACGCAGTACACCTACAGTGAAGGCATATCGGGGAGTGCAATGCGCAACATCAAACGTTTTTTCTGGGCTTTTCTCTGCATTCTGACGGGGTTGTGGCTGCTCGCCGAACTGGCGTCTTGGTCGGCGCCCGCCCATTTTTTCGCATGGCGGGCGGTGTGGATGCAATACAGCGGGGTGCTGGGCATTGGCGTCATGAGCGCGGCGATGGTGCTGGCCGTGCGTCCGGTGGTGTTCGAACCGTATCTGGGCGGGCTCGACAAGATGTATCGCCTGCACAAATGGCTGGGCATCTCGGGCTTGGTGATTTCAGTTGCGCACTGGCTGCTGGCCCAAGGCACCAAGTGGATGGTGGGTTGGGGCTGGCTGCAGCGCCCGGCGCGCGGTCCTCGCCCCGCGTTGCTGGATGCGCCCATCCAGCAGTTCTTTATGAGCCAGCGCGGCCTGGCGGAGAGCATCGGCGAATGGGCCTTTTATGCCGCCGTGGTGCTGATGGTGCTGGCGCTGGTGAAGTGGTTTCCCTACCGGCATTTCTTCAAGACGCACCACCTGCTGGCGGTGGCCTATCTGGCGCTGGT
>DAOPUP010000368.1:0-1064 GCA_035350655.1 Acidovorax sp.
CCGATCTTGCGGCTCGATGCCGAGATCTCATGCATGCTGGCCACGGCCTGCGCCACCACCGAACCACCACGCGTCGCCGTGCCCGAGGCCGAGCTTGCCAGCTGATTGGCCATCTGCGACGACGATGCAGTCTGCTGCACGTTCGACGTGATCTGCGACAGCGAAGCCACTGCTTCCTGCGCGTGGCTGGCGGTCTGCTCGGTGCGCACCGACAGGTCCTGGTTGCCCGAGGCGATCTCCTGGCTGGCCATGGCAATGCTGCCGCTGGCATCGCGCACCTGTGCCACCAGCGCACCCAGGCCCTGCTGCATGTCGGCCAGCGCACGCTGCAGGTCGGCCACCTCGTCTTTGCCTTCGGTGGCAATGTGCTGAGACAGGTCGCCCCCGGCAATGGCCAGCGCCAGGCGGCGGGCATCGGCCAGCGGACGGCAGATGGAGAACATGTTCAGCAGGGTCAGCGGCACCACCACCGCCACGGTGACCAGCACCGCCAGGGCAAACAGCCACAGGGTCTGGTTGGCCACCTTCTTTTCGGCGGCCACGATCACGGCCACCTCGCCACGCAGCACGCCGTCGAGCTCTTGGAGCAGCTTGTCCGCCTCATCGAATTCGGCCACGGCCTTGCCGCTCATGCGGTTGGCAATGGTGTCCGTGTCATAGCCACCGGCTTCGAGCTGGCGCGCCACATGCGCAAACTGGTCGCGGTAGCCGTCCAGGCGCTTGACGATAGCCTGCACGATGGCGTTGTCGGCGTCTTGCGGGCCTTCCAGGAACCGGGCCGCCACTTTCTTGGACTGCTCCAGGCTGGCCAGCCACCGGGTGTGGGCTGCCTTGACGACCTCGGGCTTCTCATAGGCAATGATCATGTCCTTTTCATGCTGGCGGATGGCCCCCATCACACCGCGCAGTTCGGCCAGGTGGCTCTCTTCGGCAAATGCGGTCGCCATGAAGTTCTCGCTCATGGCGTGGATGCGGAACATGCCCAGCATGCCGGCACCACCGAGCAGGCCCAGCAGCCCCAACACCACGCCAATGGCACCCAGCATCCGAAAGCGGATGGTGAA
>DAOPUP010000368.1:1164-2899 GCA_035350655.1 Acidovorax sp.
GCGGCCAGGGCCGGGGCGTCGTTCACGCCGTCGCCCACCATGGCAACAATGTGGGCGCCATGCTGGGCCGCTGCGCTGGGGCGCTGCCCCCCCGGGTGGGCTTCTTCGCCATCGCCTTGCTGCAGCGCCACCACCTGGGCCGCCTTGTCGCCCGGCAATACCTCGGCGCGCACATCGGCGGCGTCCAGCCCCAGGCGCTGCGCCATGGCCAGGGCAGCGCCCCGGTTGTCCCCCGAAATCATCACGGTGCGAATGCCGCGCGCGCGCAGCGCCGCCAGCGCCTCGCGCGCCCCGGGCTTGGGCTCGTCGCCAAAGGCCAAAATTGCACGCAGGGCCAACCCGTCGGTGGTGCGCTCGGCCAGGGCCGACACCGTGGCGCCATCGTTTTGCAGGCTTTTCGCCCGCGCCGCCAGCGCGCCCAGCCCAACGCCCAACTCGTCCATCCAGCGCAGGCTGCCCACCAGGTAGCTGCGGGCCTGCACCTCGCCCTCGGTGCCGCGCCCCGGCACGGCGCGCACGCTGTCGGGCGCCATGGGCTGCAGGCCGCGCTCCTGCGCAGCCACCACCACTGCACGGGCCAGCGGGTGCTCGCTGCCACTTTGCACACTGGCCACGGCCGCCAGCACGGCCGCCTCGTCCTGGCCGGGCACCACCTCAAAGGCAGTGAGCCGTGGGCGGCCCACGGTCAGGGTGCCGGTCTTGTCAAACGCCACCACATCCACCTTGTGGGCCAGCTCCAGCGCCTGCGCGTCCTTGATCAAAATGCCATTTTTTGCCGCCACCCCCGTGCCCGTCATGATGGCCGCCGGCGTGGCCAGCCCCAGTGCGCAGGGGCAGGCAATCACCAGCACGGCCACGGCACGGATCATGGCCAGCTCAAAGCCCGCACCCATCCACAGCCAGCCCAGCAGCGTGGCCAGCGCCACCAGCAGCACCACCGGCACAAAGACGGCCGAAACCTGGTCGACCAGGCGCTGCAAGGGCGCCTTGGCGGCCTGCGCGTCTTCCACCAGTCTGATGATGCGCGACAACACCGTCTCGGCGCCCACCGCCGTCACCTGCATCACCACCCGGCCATCGCCATTGATGGAGCCGCCGGTCAGGGGCGCACCCACCTCGCGCGTCACGGGCAAGGGCTCGCCGGTGAGCATGGATTCGTCCACCTGCGTATGGCCCTCCAGAACGCGACCGTCCACCGGGATGCGTTCGCCGGGGCGCACCACCAGCCGGTCGCCCGCCATCACCTCGGCCACCGGCACATCCACCTCGCCGTCACGCCCCAGCATGTGGGCCACATCAGGCCGCAGCGCGTGCAGTGCGCGGATGGCCGCTGTGGTCTGCCGCTTGGCGCGGGCCTCCAGCCACTTGCCCAGCAGCACCAGCGTCACCACCACCGCCGAGGCTTCGAAATACAGGTGCGGGGCGTGCCCCTCGTGCGCCGTGAGCCACAGCCACACCGACAGCCCCCAGCCCGCCGATGTGCCAATCGACACCAGCAGATCCATGTTGCCCGACAGCGCCTTGAGCGCGTGCCAACCCGCCTTGTAAAAACGCGCCCCCAGAATGAACTGCACCGGCGTGGCCAGCGCAAACTGCGCCCAGGCAGGCAGCATCCAGTGCGCGCCGAACAAATCGCCCAGCATGGGAAGCACCAGCGGGGCCGACAGCAGCAGGCCCACACCCACCGGCAAAAAACCGGCCCAGGGCGACAAGTCCTCGGGCGCATCGTCCTGCC
>DAOPUP010000369.1:0-2888 GCA_035350655.1 Acidovorax sp.
GACCGGGTGCTGATCCTGCCGTGGAACCTGCGCGACGAGGTGGCCGCGCAGCTGGCCTGTGTGCGCGGCTGGGGCGGGCAGTTTGTGGTGGCCGTGCCGTGGCTGGAAGTGTTTTGAGCCTATTTATCAATTCAAGGAACCCTGCGCTATGACCAGCAATGATCCCCGTGACCTGGACGGTCAACGCCTTCAGCAAGCTATGCAGACCCTGGGGCGTGATCCTGCGCTGCGTGCCCGCATGATCGCGCTGCTGCGCGAGAGTGAGGGGCAGATCGTCTGCGAGGGCTCGGTGCGCGACGAGGTGGTCGGCCCCATCATCGACGCTCTGCACCTGGACACTGACGAGTATGAAAAGGTGCTGGCCGACGGCACGCGCTTTCAGTTTCTCTACCGCACCAAGATTGCGCGGGACTTCTTGCTTTCCGAATCAGAACACCCTACCCATGTGTGGGAGCCTCAGACCACCAAGCTGCTGTTGGAGCTGGGCCGTGACCTGCAGGGCGATGTGCTGGTGGGCGGCGCCTACTTTGGTGACCAGGCCGTGCTGGTGGCGCGGCAACTGGCAGGGCGTGATCTGAAGGTGCACTGCTTTGAGCCCAACCCGCAGCAAGCCCAGATGCTGCAGCGCAATATCGATTTGAACCACCTGTACAACGTCGTAGTGAATGTGGCAGGACTGTGGAGCCGCAGTGGCGAACGGATGCGTCTGGATGGTTTTGATTCGTTTGCCAACATGGTGACGGCACAGGATGGCAGCGGATTTGACACCATTTCCATGGACGACTATGCCCAGCTCCAGGGGCGGCGGATCGGGCTGATCCAGCTGGACATCGAGGGCGCCGAATTGGCGGCGTTGCAAGGTGCCCAGCAGGTGCTGGCGCGCGACAAGCCCTCTGTGGTCTTTGAACTGCACCGCACCTACGTGGACTGGTCAAACGGCTTGCGCGCCACGCCCTTGTGCCGCTTGCTGCTGGACCTGGGCTATACCGTCTATGCGGTGCGCGACATCAACTCGCACCGCGAGATGCCTGACCAGCCGGTGGAGCTGGTGCCGCTGGACTCGGTGTACCTCGACGGCCCCCCGCACGGCTTCAACATGCTGGCGGTACCCGATGCTGCGCGAGTGCAAGGCAGCGCCTTCCGCATGGTTGAGGGCGTCAGTCCCAAGCTGTTGCCACACAAGGCGCCGCACCTGCACCACCCCGTGGGCGGGTTCTGATGGGCGCGGGGTCGGTGCTGTCTGCTGCACAGGATCTGCAAGGCCGGCGCTTTACCGTGGTGGGCGCTGCGGGCTTTGTGGGCAGCCGCATGCTGACCACGCTGCAGTCGCGGGGCGCGCAGGTGTGGGCGCCGGCCCGCGATGAGCCCTGGCCCTGGGTGCGATCGCTTGGCCATGTGATCTATTGCGCGGGGCTCACGGCCGACTACCTGGCGCGGCCGTTCGATACCGTGCAGGCCCATGTCAGCCAGTTGGCCCAGGTGCTGCAGAACGGGTTGCAACAGGGGCAGCTGGAATCGCTGGTGTACTTGTCGTCCACCCGCTTGTATGACGGGCTGGGCGCAGGGTTGGCGCACGAAAACGCCGTGCTGCCCATGGACCCCGCCAATCCGCGCCATCTGTATGACCTTTCCAAGGGGTTGGGCGAATCGTTGTGCCATGTGGCGGGGCAGGGCCTTGCCAGGGTGGCACGGTTGGCCTGCGTGTACGACGGTCCACAGGATGTCGATGGTTTTGTGCCCGCCTTGCTGCGACAGGTGCTGGCGGCCCGTCACGCAGGGATGGGGCAGGTCGAGGTGTCGTCCTCGCCCCACTTCACGCGTGATTACGTGCATCTGAGCGATGTGGTCGATGCGCTGATCCGTATCGCTTTGCATGGAACGGCGCCGGTGTACAACGTCGCTTCGGGTGTCAACGTGTCGAACGCCGAGTTGTTCGAGTATCTGGAGCGCCGCTGGCGCTGCCGTGTGCAGCCGCTGTTGCACACCGTTCCAAGCCCCGCGCCGCTGGTGAGTATTGAGCGCCTGCGCAGCGAGCTGCACTGGCAGCCACAGCTCCTGTTTGATGTTCTGGACTCCTGCCAAGGAGCCCTCGCATGCTGAAACCCCTGCACCTGTCTCGTACCGAGCTGATTGCCTATGTGGCGCGCCAGCTGGCTAGCTTCTACCCCGACGGGCTCGACACCGATGCCCCTGCTGTGCTGGCCGCGCACATGGATACGGCGCTGGCGCGGCTGGGCCGCTGCATCAACGAAGTGCGGTTTTGGGTGCCCGATCAGTTTGATCACCTGCACTCCACCCAGTACACGCTCTTTCTCTATTACCTGTCGCACACCATCTGGCAGGCGACTGGCAACTGCACGCTGTGCACCAAACTGTTTTGCCTGAACAAGGCGCTCAACGGCATTGATCTGTTCTACGAGATCGAGATGCCCGAGGTTCTTTTTATCGGGCACTCTGTTGGCATCGTCTTTGCCAAGGCCCAGTACGGCAATTACCTCGTGGTCTATCAAAATTCCACCGTGGGCAAGAACCATGGCGTGGCTCCGGTGCTCGGCGAGGGTGTCGTGATGTATCCGGGCACCGCCATCATCGGTCGATGCGAGGTGGGTGACGGAACGGTGCTTTCCCAGGGGGTCAGCCTTATCAATGCCAATACACCGGGCCATTGCACCGTGTACCCAGGGGTCGATGGCAGGGTGGCGATCAAGCCTGCAGGGCGCAATGTGCTCGAAGATATCTTCAGGGGTTGAGGTTATCTGGCGCGGGATCTCGTGAGCGGCCTCAGCCGCCCATGGATTCCGTGGCGTAGCGCAGATAGGTGACTGCGAAATCCGTGTGGCCATGCGCATGTTCCACTTCGGCCAGGCAGGCCAGCGCCACGGGGTCGT
>DAOPUP010000370.1:0-2879 GCA_035350655.1 Acidovorax sp.
TTGTCGCCGTTGACGGGAGAAGCAAAGTGCACGCCCTCTTCGGTGATCTTGCGCATGGCGCCCAGGCTCCAGACCTGAAAACCGCCCGAGTCGGTGAGGATGGGCTTGTCCCATTTTTCAAAGCCGTGCAGGCCGCCAAAGCTCTGCATCACCTCCTGGCCGGGGCGCATCCACAGGTGAAAAGTGTTGCCCAGGATGATCTGCGCGCCCATGTCGTGCAGGCTTTGCGGCATGACACCCTTGACGGTGCCATAGGTGCCCACGGGCATGAAGATGGGGGTTTGCACCACGCCGTGGTTGAGCGTGAGCTGGCCGCGGCGGGCGTGGCTGGTGGGGTCGGTGGTGAGAAGGTCAAACTGCAGCATGGGCGCGATTGTCCCAGATGGGGGCATCTGCCTGCCGCCGGCCCGCGCGCTGCCAACGCACCGCTACACTGACCCGAATTGTTCAATCAACAGGAATTGCTGCCATGACCAAGATTCTCATCGCCGTTGACGGCTCTGAACTTTCGCTGGACGCTGTGCACCACGCACTGCAGTTGGTGCGCAGCGGCTTGCGCGCCAGTTTTGTGCTGGCGAATGTGCAAGAGCCCGCTTCGTTTTACGAATTGGTCACGTCGCGCGACCCGGATTTGATTGCCGCTGCCGCCGTGGAGGCGGGCGAGCACCTGATGGCACCGGCGCGGGCGCTGCTGGAGTCCATGGCGCTGGAGGTTGAAACCGCCGTGGGCCTGGGCGACCCGGCCCATGTGCTGGTGGACATCATCGAGAGCTCGGGTTGCGACATGGTCATCATTGGCGCGCGCGGCCAGGGAGCCATCCGCAGTGCCTTGCTGGGATCGGTGTCGCAAGAGCTGGCCCATGCCAGCCCGGTGCCGGTGACCATCGTCAAGCATGCGGAGCTGACGGATGCTGCAGACGACGGCGAAGGCGCCGCAGAGACGATCGCCTGAGGCGCAGATGCGCCAAGGGCCGCTGACAGCGGCCCTTGGCGTGCAAAGAAGTCAAGGTCTGGGCTGTTTCAGGCCGCCTTGCGAAACGGCTCGGCCGTGCGCTGCAGTTTGCCGTGCGGCAGGCTCGCCAGGCGTTTGAACATGCGCCGCACATAGCCGCTCACCCACAGGCATTTGTTGAGCTCGTCCACTGGCAGGGGGCCCGACACCACCACGATGTCATTGGCCATGTCCTGTGCGCCGGCCGCGCGCAGGCGCCGGCGTGTGTTGTTGGCCCACGACTGGATGCGCGTGGGGCTGCCGTGCTGGTGCACTTCGCCCGTGTGCGCGTCAAATGCAATCGCCACCGTATCGGTTTTCAGCTTGAACCGGCGCTCGCCCGTGACGGCGCTGGGCTGGTCGCGCATGTCGTACAGGTAGTAGCTGCCTGCCTTGAGCTGGTATTGCATGTCCATGGGGTTTCCTCTTTAGCGGCATTGTCGAGGGTGCACGATGCAGGCAAAGGTGGGTAAAGGGCGGGAAAGGGGCTCTTTTCGGGAGCCTTTCGCACGGGGCCATGCCAGTGTCGGTGCGCGTGCCATTGTGGCGGCGTGTCGGCACCGTAGTATGAAACTTGAGGGCGATGTCGTAACTATTTGTGAGTGGGTGCGGCGCCGCATGGAGCAGAGCAGTTCGTGGTGCGAATGTGCGCACCACCCGCAGATACTGGCGTGGCCCAGGCCAGGGCAGCCGTGCAAGGGCCGCCCCGCCGCACTGGGTGCGTCCCCCTTCCCGACTCGCGCAGCGAGGAGAGAGAAGGGGGAAGGCGCGTGAGCGCCTCAGGGGGATGTATCTGCTTAAAAATCCACCAGGCTCAGCCCCAGGCTGAACACCGTGCGCTGGCGGTTGTAGTCGATCATGCTGTCGCCGTAGCCGCTGAACAGCTGGGTGTGCAGGCGCAGGTTGCTCTTGCCGCCGCCCAGGCCGGTGCCCAGGGTTTGCAGCCATTCCAGCCGGGCCGATCCGCGCCCGGTGCTGGACAGCGCGTGGCGTACCGTGGCGCCCAGGGTGTGGTCCTTGTCCAGGTTCCAGAACAGCTGTACCTCGCCCCGGCCCACATAGTCGCTGATGCCGGGGTTGTCGTCGCTGCTGCGGTTTTCGGGCAGGCGCTTCCAGATGCGTGCACGCAGGTTCCAGCGGTTGTCCAGCTCCATGCCGGTCATGAGGTAGACCCGGTTCCAGCTGCGCGACAAGGGGTTGCTCTGGCCATTGGACTGGTGCACCAGCCCGGCGCCGCTGTAGCGCCAGCGCCAGCCAAAGGGCAGCTGGGCATCGGTGGGGTAGACATACATCACCTCGGGCTCATGGTCGGTGGTGCGGAAGGGGCGCGAGATGTCAGGGCTGAACAACTGCCAGTACGACTGCTGCGTGTAGCCAAACCACAGAGAATCCTTGCGCGTGGGGTGGCCCTGGGTCAGCAGGCCCTGGGCCAGCTTGGTGCGCACCGACAGCTGGATGCGGTTTTCGGTGCGCCGGTAGGGCGTGGCCTCGGTGGCGCTGTGCGCCTCGGCGTCCGAGGTGGGCTGGCGGTTCACATTGCTGCCCGCCACCACCGACACGGTGAGGGGCCGGTAGCCGCGAAAGCTGAAGGTGCCGCAGTCGCTGCCCGATTCCAGCTCCCAAAAGCGCGACATGTCGCTGTACTGCAGGTCGTGGCAGCCCTCGGTGCGCGCCACCTCGATGATGCGGGTGGCGGGCAGCCGGGTGTCTACGGGCACTGCGACCGCTGCGGTGCCATCGCCCTGGCCGGAGCCTGCCACAGCGGACGCCGATGCCGCGGGTGCCTGCCAGGCCTGCTGGCCGGCCCACTGGTCGAAGCAGGCCAGGCGCGCCTGGTTGTCGCTGCCCAGGGCCGCGCACCGGCGCCATGCGGTGTCGGCGCTGGCGG
>DAOPUP010000371.1:0-2879 GCA_035350655.1 Acidovorax sp.
AAGACCTGCTGTTTGCCTGGAAGGTGGCCAAGTACGTCAAGAGCAACGCCATCGTTTTCTGCAAGGACGGCATGACCATGGGCGTGGGCGCGGGCCAGATGAGCCGCCTGGACTCGGCGCGCATCGCCAGCATCAAGGCACAGCACGCCGGCCTGACCCTGCAGGGAACGGCCGTGGCGAGCGATGCCTTCTTCCCCTTCCGCGACGGCCTCGATGTGGTGGTCGATGCGGGCGCCACCTGCGTGATCCAGCCTGGTGGCTCCATGCGCGACCAGGAAGTGATCGATGCCGCCAACGAGCGTGGCGTGGCCATGGTGTTCAGCGGCGTGCGCCATTTCCGCCATTGATTGCGGGGCGCAGGGCGCCCAGACCATGAAAAAAGCGGCCTAGGCCGCTTTTTTTGTTGTCTGCGCTCCTGCTCGGAGCGCATGGCGGTCAGGCCGCCACGATGCGCCCGCGCCCGCTGACGCCGGCCAGCACCTTGAGCGATTTGTCTGTGCTGGCGGTGTAGTTGCGGCTGGCGATGGTGTTCACATACACCCAGTCGGCGCGGCATTCGGTGGCGGTGGCCGTCACCAGCATGTAGCCCCGGCGCGAGGTGTCGCAGTATTTGAGCGGGGCAATCAGCTGCTGGAACGCGCCCGCCAGCTGGGCCGGGTTTTCCTTGGGCAGGTACGCCTCGAAGCCTGGCGACGACACCGACGAGGTGGCGAACTCCACGCCCACGGCGTTGCCGTTCATGTCCGCCAGTTCATTGGCCCAGGCGTTGTGCGTGTCGCCCGACAGCACCACCAGGTTCTTGCCCAGGCTGCGGGCCGTGCCCAGCACGGTTTCGCGGGCGGCCTGGTAGCCGTCCCAGGCGTCGAGGTTGTAGGGAATGGAGGGCTGGGCCAGCACGGCTTTTTCGGCGGCGCTCAACGTGGCGGGGGCCGTCTGGGCCTTGGCCACGATGGCTGCGTACTGTGACACCGTCACACCGGCGCCGGGCTGCAGGGTTTCGACGAGGATGGGCGCCGGAATGTTCATGCGCCCCATCAGCACCTGCTGGCCCAGCACCTGCCAGGTGGCGCTGGATGCAGCCATCTGCTGCTGCAGCCACTGGGTCTGCGTGCTGCCCAAAAGCTGGCGGGTGGGGGCGCCCACGGCGGCGGTGAAGCCTGCGGCGTCAAAGCCGCTGGCAGTGAAGAAGCGGGTGTAGTCGGCTTGCTCGTCGCGGCCGATCACGCGCGTGTCCAGCATGTGCAGCGCCACCAGGTTGCCGAACTGGAAGCTGCGGTAGATCAGCTCGGGCTGGGCGTTGCGCGTGGGCATCCACTCGTGGTAGGCCTGCAGGGCCGCCGCCTTGCGCGCCGCAAAGCTGCCCTCGGTGGCGCTTTGGTGGTTTTCGGCACCGGTGGCCCAGGTGTCGTTGGCGATTTCATGGTCGTCCCACACGGCGATCATGGGGGCTGCGGCATGCAGGGCCTGCAGGTCGGGGTCGGTCTTGTACTGCGCATGGCGTGCGCGGTAGTCGGCCAGCGAAAGGATCTCGGTGGCGGGTTGCGACAGGCGGCCGAGCTGCTCGGCATTGGCCGAGGCGTAGCCCCCGCGGCCATATTCATACAGGTAGTCGCCCAGGTGCACGGTGGCATCGAGGTCGTTGCGGCGCGCCGCTTCGGCATACACGTTGAAGTAGCCCGCCGGGTAATTGGCGCACGAGAACACGGCGAGCCTGACCTGCGCGACGCTGCCCGTGGCCAGTGTGCGCGTGCGCGCCGCGGCAGACCGGGCGGCATAGGCCGTAAAGCGGTAGTGGTAAGCGGTGGCGGGCTGCAGGCCGGTGGCATCCACCTTGACGGTGAAGTCCTTGGCTGCGGTGGCCGTGGCCTGGCCCTTGGCGACCACGGTGGTGAAGGCCGCGTCGCTGGCCAGCTCCCATTGCACCGGAATATCGGCGGTGTGGCCCGCGGGGGGCGTGATGCGGGTCCACAGCATGATGCGGTCAGCGAGCGGGTCGCCACTGGCCACGCCGTGGGCAAAGCGCACATCGGGGTCGTTGTCGCTGCCGCCGCAGGCGGCCAGCGGCAAGGTGCCGAGCGCGGTGGCGCCCAGGGCGAGCTGGCGCACGAAGACGCGGCGGCCTTCATCGGCCACAGCCGCATCGCGCAAGGGGTGAGGGGTGGGGCGAACGGGGTTTTTCATGGTGCTGGTGTGCCGTACAAAACCACCAAGGCTGACAGGCGGCTGTGACGGGCGCGTGAATGCACCCCCCCCATGCAAAAACCCCGTGGCAATGCGGTGCGTTGCCACGGGGTTTACTGGAAAGGTGAGAGCGATTTTTGGCTCTTACCCTTTTGATTCAAGCGCTTCTAGCTCTTATTATGAGAGCGTCTTGAACACGTCGCGCGCAATGGCCACGGTATCGGCAATGTCCTGCGCCGTGTGGGCCGCGCTGACAAAGCCGGCTTCGTAGAGCGCGGGTGCGATGTACACGCCGCGGTCCAGCAGGCCATGAAAGAGCTGGTTGAAGCGTGCGCTATCGGTCTTCAAGACCTGCGCGTAATTCTGTGGCAGCTGGGGCAGCAGGAAAAAGCCGAACATGCCGCCCTCGCAGTCGGCGCTGAAAGGCAGGCCTTCGGCGGCGGCTGCAGCGGACAGGCCATCGACCAGCGAGCGGGTGCGGGCGGACAGGGCGTCAAAGAAGCCGGGCTTTTTGATTTCGCGCAGCGTGGCCAGACCGCAGGCCGTGGCCACGGGGTTGCCCGACAGGGTGCCGGCCTGGTAGACCGCGCCCAGCGGCGCCAAGTTTTCCATGATGGCGCGCGAAGCACCAAAGGCCGCCAAGGGCATGCCGCCGCCAATCACCTTGCCCAGCACCGTGATGTCGGGCCTGAAGCCCG
>DAOPUP010000372.1:0-2870 GCA_035350655.1 Acidovorax sp.
CATCGCCTGCCACCTGTGCGGCGTAGCGGCTGCCGGGTTGGGAGGGCAGCGCGGTTCTGACCAGCGACCAGTCGCGCAGTCTGATCGACGTGTCGGCTTCGCTGGCCTGCGCCACGCCGAAGCCGGCGCGGGCGATGCGCTGGTCATGGTGCAGGCGCTGGCCCTGGACGTCGGTCAGCGCCGCGTGGGCAAACAGCAGCTGCTTGGCGGCAAAGGCCGACTGCAGGCCTTGCGTTGCGTCCACGCGTGAGCGAAAGAAAGTCACCTGAAACCCCCACAGCCTGCCTGCCGCCCGCGCATGGCCTGTGAGGTACCACCATTCAGTGTGCAGATCGGGGTGGCTGCCATGGTCGGGGGGGAACTGCAGTGTGCGCGCGGGCAGAGCCCACGCACCGGCAGCGCTCGCCCCGAAGGTCAGTGCCAGCCATTGGCGGCGGGTGCACAGGGGCCAGCTGCGGGCCGCGCCGTGGGGGGCGAAAACGTGGTGCTGCGCAGTCATGGCGTGGATTGTGTCCCAAGGCCTCTTGATGCGGCCGCCCCCGGGCGGTGGGGCTACCAGTCTTCCTTGACTGCCAGCACGGCATCCTGCCCGGCTGCCGCCAGGCCCGCCAGCCAGGCGGTGGCGGTGCCCGATGCCACCACGGCGGCACACAGCGCCAACAGGCGCGTCGCTGGAATGCGCAGTTCCATGGTCCAGTGAAAACTCTGGGGGTTGACTACATGCACCAGCACCCCTGCGACGGCCAGGCCCAGCAGCACACCCGCCGCAGTGCCCACGCCGGTCCACGCCGCGCCTTCACCGGCCACCACGGCCAGAATCTGCCGGCGGGTGAGGCCCAGGTGGGCCAGCAGGCCGAACTCCTTGCGCCGCGCCAGCACCTGGGCGCTGAAGCTGGCTGCCACCCCGAACAGGCCGATGCCAATGGCCACGGCCTGCAGCCAGTAGGTGACGGCAAAACTGCGGTCGAAGATGCGCAGCGAACGCTCGCGGATCGCGGCGGCCGAGACAAACTCCAGCTCGGCCGCACCTGCACCCGCACCTGCACCCGCACCTGCCTCGGCCAGTGCGCGGATGGCCTGCTGCAGCTGCGCCAGGTCGGCACCATCGCGTGGCCACAGCGCCAGGTCGCTGGCGCGTGCGTCGCCTGTCAGGCGCAGGTAGTCGGCGCGGTCCATGGCAACGGCACCCGACTGGCGGGCATAGTCCCGCCAGATGCCAGCTATGAAAAATGTAGCTAAAGGCGCTTTGGAATCAATGGCTGAAGGGGCGAAAGACCTTGAAAGTGCTGGCCAATCCATGCCCGGTTGCAGGTCATACAGGTCCACCACCGCTTCGCTGATGTAGACCCCCATGCGGCCTTTGGGCACGGGCAGCGCCGCACCCACCAGCGGCAGCGCGCGCGCCGGGGCGCTGGCCAGCGGGCGGCTCAGCAGCGTGAGGGCGGGGCGTGCGGCGTCCAGCTGCAGCAGGCTGGTGCGCTGGGCCTGTACGCGCGCCACCGCAGGCAATTGCGCCACGGCCTGCTCCAGCCCGGGCGGCAGCAGGGCCGCCTCGCCCCCGGCGGCACTGTGGGCCGAGCGCACATACAGCGGCGATGGCAGCACCGCATCGAGCCATTCGGTCACCGAGCCACGAAAGCTGGCCACCATCACCGTCAGCGCCACGGCCAGACTCAGGCTGGCCACCACGCCCCCCACGGCGACGGCGGCCGTGCCGCGCATGCGGCGCGCGCGCTCCAGGGGCAGCACCAGCAGCAGGTGGTCCGCGACCCGTGGTTGCAGGCGCTGTAGCAGCCAGGCCATGGTCCAGGGCAGCAGGGCAATGCCGCCCACGAGCAGCAGGCCAATCGCGAAGTACGCGGCCAGTGGAATGCCAAAAATGGGTGGAACCGTCGCCAATAAAATGCCGCAAGCTATCAAAATAAGACCAAGGGTGGGGCGCCCCCCCGGGTCCGCCGCAGTGCCCAGGCCCTTGAGCGTTTGCGCCGGGGGCAGATGGCGGGCCGCCTGGGCAGGCCACCAACCGCCCACCAGCGCGGCGGCAACGCCCAGCGCGCCATAGAGCAGCGCTGCCGGGCCGCTCCATTGCAGCGTCGGTTGCACGCCGGCAAAGTAGCCGCCGCCCAGGTCGCCTCCCAGCAGTTGCAATGCCGTGGCCGCCAGCGCCGTGCCCAGCGCAATGCCAGCGGCGCTGCCCACCAGCCCCAGCAGGGCCGATTCGGCCAGCACCAGCGCCAGGCGCTGGCGCGGCGTGGCGCCCAGCACGGCCAGCAGCGCCAACTGGGGCGCGCGCTGCGCCACGCTGAGGGCCAGCACCGAAAACACCAGAAACGCCCCGGTGAACAACGCCACCAGCGCCAGCACCGTCAGGTTGACGCGGTAGGCACGCGACAGGTTGCCAATGCGCTGCACGGCATCGCCGGGCTCAGCCAGCAGGGCGTTGGCGGGCCAGCCCGGCAAGGCTGCCAGTGCCTGCCGGAACGCGGCGCGGTCGGTGCCCGGTTGCAACTGCAGATCGATGCGGGTCAGGCGGCCCGCCTGGCCCCACAGGTCTTGTGCTGCGCCAATGTCCATCACGGCCAGCGGCGCACCGCCCGCGGCCACGGTGCCGGCTACGCGCACCCGGTGCACCACCGGCGCGCTGGTCGCAGAGGTCGATGCCGGGGCGCTGGTGTGCAGCCACAGCGCTGCTGTGCCACGGCCGTCGGTCGCCAGACCCAGGGCCTGCAGGGCGGCCGCGTTGAGAAACACCGTGGTGGGCGCCAGCATGGCCAGCCGTTCGCTGGTGGCAAACGGGCGTGGCATGAGCGCCGGTGCCACGGCAGGCAGCAGCAGGGCATCGGCGCCCACCACCCGCAGCACCACGCGGG
>DAOPUP010000373.1:0-2858 GCA_035350655.1 Acidovorax sp.
TCACGGGCCTTGAGCACGCCGTCCTGGTGGATTCCGCTGGCGTGGGCAAATGCATTGGCTCCCACCACGGCCTTGTTAGGCTGCACTACGAAACCGGTCGTCTGGCTCACCATGCGACTCGCCGCCACGATGTGCTTGGTATCGATGCCTACGTCCAGGCCATAGTAGTCGCGGCGCGTCTTGACCGCCATGACCACCTCTTCGAGCGAGCAGTTGCCCGCGCGCTCACCCAGACCGTTGATGGTGCACTCGACTTGGCGCGCACCGCCGATCTTCACACCCGCGAGAGAATTGGCCACGGCCATGCCCAGATCGTTATGGCAGTGCACGGACCAGATGGCCTTGTCACTGTTGGGCACCCGTTCGCGCAAGTTTTTGATGAAATTGCCATAGAGCTCGGGCACCGCATAACCCACGGTATCGGGCACATTGATGGTGGTGGCGCCCTCGGCAATCACGGCCTCGATCACGCGGCACAGAAAGTCCGGATCGCTGCGGTAGCCATCTTCCGGGCTGAATTCGATATCGCCCACCAGGTTGCGCGCAAAGCGCACTGCCTGCTTGGCCTGCTCCAGCACCTGTTCGGGCGTCATGCGCAGCTTCTTTTCCATGTGCAGCGCCGACGTCGCAATGAAGGTGTGGATACGCGCGCTGGCTGCACCCTGGAGCGCTTCGGCGGCACGCGCGATATCGCGGTCGTTGGCGCGCGACAGCGAACAGATGGTGGAATCCTTGATCGCGTTGGCGATGGCCTGCACCGCTTCGAAATCTCCGTTGGAGCTGGCCGCAAAGCCGGCTTCAATCACATCGACCCTCAGGCGCTCGAGTTGGCGGGCAATGCGCAACTTTTCGTCCTTGGTCATCGACGCGCCAGGCGATTGCTCGCCATCGCGCAAGGTGGTGTCAAAAATGATGAGTTTGTCAGCCATGTCGTCTCTCCTGATATTGGTGGGGTTGCCCGCAACGTCGAAATTCTGGCGCCCAAAACAAAAGGCCCGCTGCGGGTGCATACGGGCCTTTGTGGAAAAAGTGTGCGCGCGCGCCTACCGTCTCCGCCCGTGGGGAGGTAGCAGTAGGGCCAGTGCAAGCAACTTCATGCGATCCAATATAGCACAGTTTTTTGGCCCCACTGCCGTCACTTGTGCAAACCCCGCTCATCGGGCTCGTCGGTCGACATGCTGATCACGCTGCTGTGCTGCCCCTTGGCCTTGCGCCAGGCGTAGACGGCATAGCCGCTCAAGCCATAAAAAACAAAGACACCGAACAGCACGATAGGCGGATGGATGTTGATGATGGCAATGCCCAAGGCAATCAGCACGATGACCACGAAAGGCACGCTCTTCTTCATCTGCACGTCTTTGAAACTGTAAAACGGCACATTGGTCACCATGGTGAGGCCCGCGTACAGGGTGAACGCAAACATCACCCAACTCACCTGCGACCATGTCAGCCAGGCGTCTTCGCCACGGATCACCCCCAGCTCAGTCATCAGCCAGATGAAGCCCGCCACCAGCGCCGCTGCGGCAGGCGAAGGCAAGCCCTGGAAATAACGCTTGTCCACCACACCGGTATTGACGTTGAACCGAGCCAGCCGCAGCGCGGCACAGGCGCAATAGACAAACGCAGCAATCCAGCCCCAACGGCCCAACCCGCGCAACGCCCACTCATAGGCAATCAGGGCAGGCGCCGCACCAAACGACACCATGTCTGAGAGCGAGTCCATCTGCTCGCCAAACGCGCTCTGGGTGTTGGTCATGCGCGCCACCCTGCCATCAAGACTGTCGAGCACCATGGCACAAAACACGCCCACGGCAGCCATGTCAAAACGCCCGTTCATGGCCATCACGATGGAATAGAACCCCCCGAACAATGCCGCCAGGGTGAACAGGTTGGGCAGAATGTAGATGCCCTTGCGCCGCTGGCGCACCATCACCCCTGGGTTGTCGGTGGATTCATTGCCGTCATGCATCAGATAGACCTCCAGCGCTTGTTTTTATTGCACAAGCAGCTATTAAATTTATAGTATACGCCCCCCCCCTGCGGCACGGGCAGGCCGTCGCACACGCCCAAGGCGAAGGCCGCAGTGTAGCGCCTGGATACACCCCATGCGGGCAACGAAAAAGGCCACCGAAGTGGCCTTTGGATCCTGACAATGCTTCAGGGATGAAGCATCAGTTGCGGGTCTGGTCGACCAGCTTGTTCTTGGCGATCCAGGGCATCATGGCGCGCAACTGGCCGCCCACCTTTTCGATGGAGTGATCGGCGGTGTTGCGACGGCGCGCCGTCATGCTGGGGTAGCCGGTGCGGCCTTCCAGGATGAACATCTTGGCATATTCGCCATTCTGGATGCGCTTCAAGGCGTTGCGCATGGCTTCGCGCGACTGCGCGTTGATCACTTCAGGGCCGGTCACGTACTCGCCGTATTCGGCGTTGTTCGAGATCGAGTAGTTCATGTTGGCAATGCCGCCTTCGTAGATCAGGTCCACGATGAGCTTGAGCTCGTGCAGGCACTCGAAGTAGGCCATTTCAGGGGCGTAGCCGGCTTCGACCAGGGTTTCGTAACCCATCTTGATCAGCTCGACGGCACCGCCGCACAGCACGGCCTGCTCGCCGAACAGGTCGGTCTCGGTTTCTTCCTTGAAGTTGGTCTCGATGATGCCGGCCTTGCCGCCACCATTGGCCATGGCATAGCTCAATGCCAAGTCACGGGCCTTGCCCGTCTTGTCCTGGTGCACGGCCACCAGGTGGGGCACGCCGCCGCCCTGGGTGTAGGTGTTGCGCACGGTGTGGCCGGGAGCCTTGGGAGCCACCATCCACACGTCCAGGTCAGCGCGGGGCACGACCTGGTTGTAGTGCAC
>DAOPUP010000374.1:0-2857 GCA_035350655.1 Acidovorax sp.
CAGATGCAGCAGGAGATGATGCGCATCTACCGCGAGGAAAAGGTCAACCCCATGGGCGGCTGCTTCCCCATCATGATCCAGATCCCCGTGTTCATTGCGCTGTACTGGGTGCTGCTGTCCAGCGTGGAGATGCGCAACGCGCCCTGGATCGGCTGGATCCACGACCTGTCCACGCCCGACCCATTCTTTATCCTGCCCCTGTTGATGACGGCCAGCTCCCTGCTGCAGACGGCCCTGAACCCTGCGCCGCCCGATCCGATGCAGGCCAAGATGATGTGGTTCATGCCGCTGATCTTCAGCGTGATGTTCTTCTTCTTCCCTGCCGGTCTGGTGCTGTACTGGCTGACCAACAACATTTTGTCGATTGCACAACAGTGGCTCATCAACACCCGCATGGGCGTGCCGCCGCAGTTCAATCTGCCCAAGTTCAAGTGATCTGCTGAACAGGCACTGCTCTCATACCGAGGCCGCGCAAGCGGCCTTTTTCTTGTTCAACTCTGTACAGTGCTCTCCACCATGCTGCCCCGCCACCATGATCCCATTGCTGCCATCGCCACCGCCCCGGGCCGGGGGGGCGTGGGCATCGTGCGCGTGTCCGGCAAAGGTCTGGCGCCGCTGGTAAAGGCCCTGTGCGGGCGCAGCCTGCGGCCGCGCGAGGCCACCTACCTGCCCTTTCGTGATGCGGCGGGTCAGCCCATCGACCAGGGGCTGGCGCTGTTTTTCCCTGCGCCGCACAGCTACACCGGCGAAGATGTGCTGGAGTTGCAGGCCCATGGTGGCCCGGTGGTGTTGCAACTGTTGCTGTCGCGCTGCCTTGAAGTGGGCGCTCAAGCAGACCCCGCCACCGGTCAGCCCACCCTGGCCGGCATGCGCGTGGCGCAGCCGGGCGAATTCACCGAGCGCGCCTTTCTGAATGACAAGATCGATCTGGCGCAGGCGGAAGCCATTGCCGACCTGATCGACGCCAGCACGGAGGCGGCCGCACGCAGCGCCAGCCGCTCGCTCACCGGGGCGTTTTCGCAAGAGATCCATGCGCTGCGCGATGCGCTGATCCATCTGCGCATGCTGGTCGAGGCCACGCTGGATTTTCCCGAGGAAGAAATCGACTTCCTGCGCAAGGCAGACGCTCGCGGGCAGCTCTCGAATTTGCAGCAAACACTGGCGCAGGTGATGCAGCGCGCCCGGCAAGGCGCGCTGCTGCGTGAAGGCATCAAGGTGGTGATTGCGGGGCAGCCCAATGCCGGCAAAAGCTCGCTGCTCAACGCCCTGGCCGGCGCCGAACTGGCCATCGTGACGCCGATTGCCGGGACCACGCGCGACAAGGTGCAGCAGACGATCCAGATCGAAGGCGTGCCGCTGCATGTGATCGACACCGCCGGCCTGCGCGACAGCGACGACGAGGTGGAGCGCATCGGCATTGCCCGCGCCTGGGACGAAATTGCCGCCGCGGATGCCGTGCTGTTCCTGCATGATCTCGCGCGTCGGGGTGCTATGGAATACATAGCTGCTGACCAAGATATTGAAAGGGCATTGGCGCAAAAACTGTCCAAAGCCACCCCGGTGATCGATGTCTGGAACAAGCTGGATTGCGCTGCCGATGCTGCTGCCATGGGCCGTTCCCGGGCCGGTGCCGCGCCGGCCGCGCGTGCGGCCGTGCACCTGTCGGCACGCACCGGCGAAGGGCTCGATGGCCTGCGGCGCATCCTGCTCGAGGTGGCAGGCTGGCAGTCCGCCCCCGAAGGCGTGTACATCGCCCGGGCCCGGCATGTGCAGGCGCTGCGCGCGGTGCAAACGCATCTGGAGGAAGCTGCCGCCCAGCTCGACGCCCGTGGCCCTGCGCTGGACCTGTTGGCCGAAGAACTGCGGCTGGCCCAGAACGCACTGAGCGCCATCACGGGGGAGTTCTCGTCCGACGACTTGCTGGGGGTGATCTTCTCCAGCTTCTGCATCGGCAAATAATCGGAGGCAGCGCGGCCGGCTAGCGATGTAAGCAGTCGTAAAAAAGTCTTGTTTCCGCTCGGTGACCGGGGTAGCTTTGACAGCCTATGAACGCCACAACGCCCGGCGCCCTCCATATGGATCTCACCGGTCTGCTGGATGCCATGGCCCAGGCTGGCGCAGACGACTGCATGCCC
Organism: Acidovorax sp.; assembly: GCA_035350655.1. Lineage (GTDB taxonomy): Bacteria > Pseudomonadota > Gammaproteobacteria > Burkholderiales > Burkholderiaceae_C > Acidovorax. Next base: position 2,136 of record DAOPUP010000374.1, read on the forward strand.
AATCTCCTGACGCCCGCACAGTGGGACACTGTCGGTGCCTACCTGCAGCCCTTGACTGTGTCGGCCGGCCATGTGCTGTTCCCCCAGGGGGCGTCTGACCGGACCCTGTACCTGGTGGAGAGCGGTAGTCTGAGCGTGCATTACCAGGACGAGAAGGAGCACGTGCGGCTGGCGATCGTGGGCCCGGGCTCTGTGGTCGGGGAAGGTGCCTTCTTTTCCATGCGTCCCCGCAGCGCCACCGTGCAGGCCAGTGCCCCGAGCAAGCTCTGGGGCCTGACGGCGCTGCGCTTTACCGAACTGTCCCATCGCCATCCTGACATGGCACTGGGCCTGGCCATGGCCGCCGGGGCCGTGCTGGCCAAACGCCTGAGAAATCGGCGCCACCGTGTGGCCGCCACCTGACCTGCGGCACTTTTCGCGCGCTGCGCCGGATCGTGGGCGCATGTGGGAACGTGCAAGGTAAACTGGATCGAGTTTTACCGGTGCTATCCCCAGAAAGCAAACCATGTCACTGTTCAGTTGGTTTAGCCGCAAACCGTTACCGTCCAAGCCCCGTCGGCCCATTGAACCCTCGGGTCTGCTCAATGCCGACGCCACCGTTCCGCTGGCGCCGGGACGCAAGCCGGCGCTGGAACCGGTGCCCGTGGACCCGGCAGCGAACCGTAAAAATGAACGCATGGAGCGGCGCGAATTGCTCTACACCGTGGTGCGCGATGCCATGG
>DAOPUP010000375.1:0-2845 GCA_035350655.1 Acidovorax sp.
GGGGATGACGCGGCACACCAGCCAGGCGGCGCAGCCTTGCACCAGCGGGGGGGCGGGGTGGCCGGGGGCTTCAAACAACGCCACGCCGTGGCGCTGCAGCTTGTCGGGCAAGGTCTTGGCGCTGTCGGTGCCAATGGCCACGGTCATTGCCGCCATGGGCACGGTGGGCAGCTGCAGGGCAAAGCAGCCGCTGGCTTCCACCAGTTCGCGCGTGCGAGTGGCCTTGTCGAGCACCACGGTCACCTTGGGCGGGGCAAAGTCCAGCGCGCAGGCCCAGGCGGCCGACATGACGTTGTCCACGCCGCCATGGCGGGCCGACACCAGCACGGTGGGGCCGTGGTTGAGCAGGCGATAGGCTTTGTCGAGCGGGACGGGGGTGAAGTGGTTGGGTTGCATGGCGCGGATTTTGGCGCGGGCGGCAGTCATTCGGGGTGCCAGGGGTGGGTGAAGCTGCGTGCTGCGGTTGCCCCGGATGGTCAGGGCCCTGGCATCGGCCGTAACATGCGCAACAACCAATTTCGCCCGATGCCGGGTTTCAACGGAGGATGCCAATGTTCAGTCATGTGATGGTGGGTGTGAAGGATCTGGAAGTGTCGAAGCGGTTCTACGATGCGCTGCTGGACACGTTGGGCATTGCGCCGGGCGTGACCAACAAGAACCGCTATTTCTACCGCAGCGCGGGCGGCACCTTCGCCATCTCCACGCCCATCAACGGCGAGCCGGCCCAGCACGGCAATGGCAGCACCATCGGGTTCACCGCACAGTCGCCTGAGCAGGCCGCCGCCTGGCATGCGGCGGGCGTAGCCCACGGCGGCACCACCTGCGAAGACCCACCGGGCTTTCGCGAAAGCCCCGGCGGCCCGCTGTACCTGGCGTACCTGCGCGACCCCGATGGCAACAAGCTGTGCGCGTTGCACCGCCCCGCCAAGTAGGCCGGCTGCAACCGCACTCGCAATGCCGCGCCTGCGCGGCAATTCAATATTGTTAGCTGCTTGCGCAAGCAGCATAAGCGCTGGAGCCCTAAAACATTCCAACTGCGCATCCGCCCACGCTGCAACGGCACCTGCGCCATACTTGCCGGCCACCGTCCGTCACGCGCGCTGTTGCCGTGGACGGTGTTGCCAGCCTGAGGAGGGCGAGTGAAATCTGCAAGCGATGCCTGGTTCGACGAGGCCTACTACCAGCGCTACTACTTCGACAAGAAAACCAGCGTGATCGACCCCGAGCACGCCGAGCGGCTGGGCGCTTTTGTGTGCAGCTATCTGCAATACCTGCGCGTGCCGGTGAAACGGGTGCTGGATGTGGGCTGCGGCATTGGCCTGTGGCGTGCGGCGGTGGCCAGGCATTTTCCCGATGCCAGCTACCACGGCGTGGAGTTCAGCGACTACCTGTGCGGGCGCTTTGGCTGGGAGCGTGGGTCGGTGGTGGACTACCAGGCCCATGACCCGGCCGAGCCCTTTGACCTGGTGATCTGCCAGGGCGTTTTGCCCTACCTGAACCCGTCTGACCTGAAGCTGGCCCTGCGCAACCTGGGCCGCTTGAGCCGGGGCGCGCTGTATGTCGAAGCCGTGACGCGCGAGGACTACGAGCGCGACATTCTCGACGAAGACCTGACCGACCCGCGCCTGTTTCGCCACCGGGCCGAGCTATACCGGCGCGGCCTGCAAGAGGGCTTTACCGAGCTGGGCGGCGGCCTGTGGCTGAGCCGCCAGTCCGAGGTGCCGCTGTTCGAGCTCGAATGCGCGGGCGGCCTGTAACCATGGCTGTAGCGCCCGTGGTTCCCCATGCCGTTTCGCGCCAGCGCACCGAGCGCCTGGCGCGCAGTTCCAAGCCCTTTCTGGCGCGCGGCGGCCCGCGCGGCGAGCGCTGCGCAGGCTGCCGCCTGCTGCCCAGCCACTGCCTGTGCGCCTTGCGCCCGGCCGTGCCCACGCGCGCGGGCGTGTGCCTGCTGATGGGCGATGTCGAGGCGCTCAAGCCCAGCAACACCGGCTGGCTGATCGCCGATGTGGTGGCCGACACCTTTGCCTTTGGCTGGGCGCGCACCGCGGTGCACCCGGACTTGCTGGCCCTGCTGGCCGATCCGCAGTGGCTGCCAGTGCTGGTGTTTCCGGGCGAAGGCGTGGCGCCCGAGCGGGTGTGGACCGAACTGCCTGGCCACCCGGGCACCGCTGCCCCGCAGGGCACCACCGCCAAGCGCCCGCTGTTTGTGCTGCTCGATGGCACCTGGCCCGAGGCGCGCCGCATGTTCCGCAAAAGCCCCTACCTGGAGAGCCTGCCCGTGCTCACCCTGCAGCCGGGGCAACGCTCGCGCTACCGCCTGCGCCATGCGCTGCACGATGACCACCTGTGCACCTCCGAAGTGGCGGCCCTGTGCCTTGAACTGGCGGGCGAAACCCGCGCGGCGCAGACGCTGGAGGCTTATCTTGACGTGTTCACCCACCACTATCTGCAGGCCAAAAACCAGCTGCCGGTGGATGAGAACGACGCGCTGCACCAGCGCCTGCGCGATCTGAGCGCGCCAGTGTGAGCCACTTCTTGCCCTGCACCAGCATCCGGTGCCGCGCCAGGGGATTGCGCCCCAGGCGCAAAATGCACCGATGAAAGCACCCCCCCGCTTGCAATCCCTCATTGAGGAAGGCCTGATCGACACCGTTGTTCGCCAGCTCATGAGTGGCAAGGAAGCCATGGTTTTTGTGGTGCGTTGCGGCGATGAAACCCGCTGCGCCAAGATCTACAAAGAGGCCAACAACCGCAGCTTCCGTCAAGCCGTCGATTACACCGAAAACCGCAAGGTCAAGAACTCGCGCTCGGCCCGCGCCATGGCCAAGGGCAGCAAGTTTGGCCG
>DAOPUP010000376.1:0-2824 GCA_035350655.1 Acidovorax sp.
GATTTTCTGGCCACGGTCAAAACGGTGTTGCAGCTCGATAGCCAGCAGACCGCTGCGTTTGACCAAGAAGCCGATGCGCTGGTAGATGTGGCAGAGAAAGCCATCCCGGCCGCCCTGCACGCAACAACAGCGGCACCGGGCGCCGCATCCACCATGGACACATCGGATGCGGATCTGGACAAATCCATTCTCAACTACGCCCTGCTCAACGGCGCGCTGGAGCTGCTGCCGCAGTCCTGGGCGTCGATGGCCATCATCCCGCTGCAGGTGAAGATGGTGTACGGCATCGGCAAGGCCCATGGCGTGGAGCTGGACCAGGGCCATGTCAAAGAGTTCATCGCCGCAGCGGGCGTGGGCCTCACCTCGCAGTACCTGGAACAATTTGGCCGCAAGCTGCTCGGTGGCCTGCTGAGCAAGGCCGCGGGCAAAACCATGGGCCGCATGGGCGGTGCCGCCACCGGCATGGCCTTTTCGTTTGCCACCACCTATGCGCTGGGGCAGGCGGCCCGGCGCTACTACGCGGGCGGCCGGGTGATGAGCACGGCCATGCTGCGCGAAACGTTCCAGAACCTCCTTGTCCCCGCCAAGCAACTGCAAACGCAGTACCTGCCGCACATCCAGCACAAGGCCGCCACACTGGATGCGGGCCAGATCCTGGCGATGGTGCGGGGAGCATAGGCCAGAGGACGCCACCGTGGCCACAAAATGCTATTTTATCTATAGCAAAAAGTGATTGTAAAACAAGGTCTTGAAGGCATTTCAACCTTGAAAAGGCTGTCCTACCCGCACAGCCCCCGCAGTGCGGACCGCCCGGCACGGCGGCAACGCTCTGTGGCGGGCAGGGGCCGCTGCGCCGTTGCAACACTGCCGCGCCACCCCGTGGCGGGCGCATCGGCACATGCCAGAATCAGCCATGCACGCCACCTCGGAACCTGCAGAACCCTCCTCTGTCCTGCCACCGGAGCACCGATCCGACAGCACCATCACGACCCTGTACCGCGCGGCGCTGGGCCCTGTCCATCTGTCCCGTTATCTGCCGGTTTTTGCGCGCTTCGATGAGGCGGGCCGCTCCACCACGGGCTGGAACTGGGCGGCCAGCCTGTGCACCCTGAACTGGATGGTGTTTCGCCAGCTGTGGGGCCCCGCGCTGGTCTATGTGGCCACCGCCGAGGGCCTGGCGCTGCTGGTGTTCGGGGTGGGGCGCCCGCTGCTGCACTGGCCCCAGGCGGTGGAATGGGGCGTGGTGGCGGCATTTTTTCTGCTCGGCTGCACCGTGCCCGGCCTCTACGGCAATGCCCTGCTGCATGCCGATACCCACAAGAAAATCACGCTGGCCCTCACCGCCACGCACACCCTGAACGAAGCCTGCGCGCTACTGGCACGGCAGGCCAGCTCCCGGAAGCGGCTGGCCTGGCTGGCGGCGGGCAACCTGGCCCTGGCACTGGCCGCTGCCGGGGCCTACCTGGCGATGCCCTCCACGGACCCACCCGTGGCGGTCGCGGCCACGCCCGTTGCGCAGGTGCGTGCGGCCCCCCCGACCCACCCGAGCAACTGTTGCAAGCCGCCGCCCTGCCCACCCTGCCCGTGGCATCAGCGCCCGCCGCACTGGAATCACGGGCAGCGACAGACGCCGCCACGCAAGCCCTCAGCGCTGCGGCCGAAGCAGCGGCCATCCCGACGCCGGCTGCAGCGCCCGAGCCGGCACAGAAAAGCGCCGAACCGGCCGCTGAACCTGCCGCCTTGCCTCCCCCTCTCGCAGCGCCACCGGAGCGTGCCCCGCGCCCCGCTGCGCCCGCAAAGCGCTCCCCACCATCGCAGGCCAAGGCCCCGCCGGCGGTCGGCACGGCCCCGGGCTACTACATCAACGTGGGGCTTTTTGCCGAAGAAGCCAACGCCCGCAAAGCCCAGGCCCAGTTGCTCAATGAAGGACTGCCCGCTTTCCGCCAGGAAATCGTCACCGGCAAGAAGCGCCGGCTGAGGGTGCGGGTGGGCCCCTTCAGCAAGCGCGCCGATGCCAATGCCGCGGCCCGCACCATCCGGTCCATGGCGCTGGAAGCGGCCGTGATCAAACGGCCCCCCTGAGCTGCGCCATCGCCAGGGCGTCGCCCAGGTGAAAAAAACCCACAAACAGGCTTTCGCGCCTTCTGGCATTGCGCCGAAAGATATCATTTCAATAGCAAAAAGCCTTCATCACCAGCTGCAGCCATGCACAAGCGATCCCGCCTGCAGACCATGCATGGAGAAGGCCTGCCCCACACGGAATCCCCCCAACGACAGGGGACGTCTTGAAATAGACACAAATGCCCGTATCATTAGCACTCACCCCGAACGAGTGCTAACAGGCATTGGTACGGAGGAAGTTTGGTGGCGTCCGAAAGTTCGGGCGCTTTGTCATCCAGCTTTTTATTGTCAGTCAACAGGAGCAATGCAATGAACCTTCGCCCTCTGCACGATCGCGTGATCGTCAAGCGTATCGAAAGCGAAACCACGACCGCTTCCGGCATCGTGATCCCCGACAACGCCGCTGAAAAGCCCGATCAAGGTGAAGTGCTGGCCGTCGGCCCCGGCAAGAAGAACGACAAGGGCGAGCTGATCGCCCTGAACGTGAAGGTCGGCGACCGCGTTCTGTTCGGCAAGTACTCGGGCCAGACCGTCAAGGTCAAGGGCGACGAACTGCTGGTCATGAAGGAAGACGATCTGTTTGCAGTGGTCGAGAAGTAACTTCTCACCGTTCCAGACCAGACTTTTTACTGAATTCGGAGATATCAAATGGCAGCAAAAGACGTAGTTTTCGGCGGCGAAGCCCGCGCACGCATGGTTGAAG
>DAOPUP010000377.1:0-2804 GCA_035350655.1 Acidovorax sp.
GGCGAGGCCAGGGGCGTGACCACGTCGCGGGCCAGTTCCACATGCTCCACGTCGGCATAGTGGCCAGGGCCGAAACGCACCATGAGGTCGGCGTCTTCGGCCACCACATCAAGCAGCGGAATGGATACCTGCAGCGCCAGGTCGATCTCGGGGTAAGCCTCGGTGAACTGGCGCAGGCGCGGGATCAGGATGGTGCGTGCAAACGTGGGCGTAACGGCCAGCTTGAGCCGCCGGCGCCCCGGCGCTGTGGCCGCACCCGGGAAACGTTGCAGGGCGCCCAGGCCCTCGCGCACATGCGACAGATAGGCGCTGCCGTCGGTGGTCAGCGAAAAATCAGCCCGACCGAACAGCCGCACGCCCAGGATCTGTTCGAGCTGCTTGACGCGGTGGCTCACGGCGCTGGGCGTAACGCACAGTTCGTCGGCTGTCTGCGTCACGCTGCGCAGGCGTGCCAGCGCTTCAAAGGTCAGCAGGCACTGGATGGGCGGGATGCGCCTGGCCGCGCTGGTCAGGAAGGAGGACGGGGCTGCCGTGGCCATCTCAGCAATCCCATGCGCTGCGCGCCGTCTGGGCTGCATGACACGAGCGCTGCCCGCTACCGCTCAGAAGGCCGCGGAGCAGGCCAAGCCAGCGGCCCCCGCGGAACTGGCTTTGCCAGGCCGCCAGTGGCGTCCCCCTTAAGGGGGAAGGCGCGAAGCGACTCAGGGGGGGCATTGCTCTAGCGGAAGATCACGGTTTTGTGCCCGTTGAGCAGCACGCGGTGCTCACTGTGCCACTTCACGGCGCGGGCCAGCGCCTGGCTTTCGGTGTCGCGGCCCCGGGCCGTGAGGTCTTCCACGGTGTCGGTGTGGTCGGCGCGTGCCACGTCCTGCTCGATGATGGGGCCCTCGTCCAGGTCGGCCGTCACGTAATGGGCGGTGGCTCCGATCAGCTTGACGCCCCGGTCGTGCGCCTGGTAATAAGGCTTGGCGCCCTTGAAGCTGGGCAGGAAGCTGTGGTGGATATTGATCGCCCTACCTGTCAATTTTTGACATAAATCAAGTGAAAGTATCTGCATGTAACGTGCTAAAACGACCAGCTCGGCCCCTTCAGCCTCGATAATCTCGAGCTGCCTGGCCTCGGCTTGCGCCTTGGTCGTGCCAGTGAGCGGGATATGGTGGAACGGCACGTTGTAGCTGGCCGCGAGCTGGTAAAAGTCGCGGTGGTTGCTGATGATGGCGCGGATGTCGATGGGCAGCAGACCGCTTTTCCAGCGAAACAGCAGGTCATTCAGGCAATGGCCTTCCTTGCTGACCATGAGCACGGTTTTCATGGGCGCGGCCGTCGCGTGCAGGGTCCAGCGCATCTGGTGGGGCTCGGCAAAGCCCGCGAGGCGGGTTTTCAGCGTTGCATGGTCGTGCAGGTCGCAGGCAAACTGCACGCGCATGAAGAACAGCCCGGTGGCCGGGTCGTTGTACTGTGCCGCTTCTTCGATGTTGCCGCCATGTTCGAGCAGAAAGCCGGAAACTGCGTGCACCAGCCCCAGGCGGTCGGGGCAAGAGAGGGTAAGGATGTAGGCGTGGGTCATAGCTGCGCAATTGTCGCAGCAAGGCCTGCAGTTGGTGGAATAAGGAGCTTCATGCGCATCCCGGGTTGCCTCACGAAACTGTCCCCCTGGTGGGGGGTGGTGTTGTACCTCGTCTTCGGCGTGGCGTGGGTGTTCGCGGGCGACGCCTTGGTGGCCCGCTGGGCCAGCACGCCCGAGCAGTTCACGCATTTGCAGACGTGGAAAGGCTGGCTGTATGTGCTCATCACCAGCGCCATGGCCGGCGGGCTGCTGTGGCGCATGCGCAATGTGGAGCAGCAGCGCTCGGTGGTGGCGCGTGAACTGGCGCAGATCGTGCACCACGCGCCGGTCGGCATGGCGCGGGTGGCGCTCGACGGGCGCATCCTGTGGGCCAATGGCTGCCTGTGCCGGATGCTCGGCGTGGAACTGCAGGCGTTGCAGGCCCTGAATTTTCGCGATGTCGTCCAGGCCGTAGACCCTGCGCTGGCAATGCAACAGATCGAGCGATTGCTGGCGGGCGAGATCGACCATTACCTGGGGGCACGGCAATGCCACCGGCCTTCAGATGGGCGCATCGTGCATGTGCTCAACACCGTGACCTATGTGCCTGCAGCGGGCAACGAGCCGGCCCATCTGGACTGCGTGCTGCAGGACATGGGCGAGATACAGGCGGCGCGCACCGCGCTCGAGCGCAGCGAAACGCGCCTGCGCCTGGCGGTGGACGGCAGCGGCAGCGGCATGTGGGATCGCGATCTGGTGCAGTCTCAGACCACCTATTCACCCGGTGTGGCGCGCATGCTGCGCTACGAGGGCGACGATTTCGCGCGGGATTTCCACATGCGAGAGCGGCTGCATCCCGATGACAGCGAGCGCGTGCGGCTGGCCGTGCGCTATGCCCTCGCCTCGGGCGAGGCTTTTGCCGAAACCGCCCGGCTGCGCTGCTTTGACGGCAGCTATCGCTGGTTCATGGCGCGGGGGGTGCGTCATCTCAACGAGATGGGGCAGCCCGAGCGCTTTTCGGGCATCCTGACCGACCTCACGCGCGAGCGCCAGGTCGATGAGCGCCAGCGGCTGACCGCCACCGTGCTGGAGCACATGAGCGAAGGCGTGATTGTGGCGGACACGCACAACCGCATCCTTTCGGTGAACGCCTCGGTCACGCGGCTGCTGGGCTACACCGAGGATGAGCTGCTGGGCAACACACCGCGTGTCTTCAAGTCGGGCCTGCATGATCTGGCGTTTTACGAGGCGATGTGGG
>DAOPUP010000378.1:0-2795 GCA_035350655.1 Acidovorax sp.
CCACCATCATCGGCGGCATGCTGCTGGGCCTGTCGCGCAAGGCCGCCACGGATTTCTCGTTTTTTCTGGCCATTCCCACGCTGATCGGTGCAGGGGCGTACAGCCTGTACAAAGAACGCGCGCTGCTGTCGGCGGCGGATATTCCGCTGTTTGCCGTGGGGCTGGTGTTTTCCTTCATCAGCGCCTGGCTGTGCGTGCGCTGGCTGCTGCGCTACATCAGCACGCACAGCTTCGTGCCTTTTGCGTATTACCGCATCGTGTTCGGGGTGGTGGTGCTGATTTCGGCATGGACGGGCTGGGTGAACTGGGCGGGCTGATAATGGCGCCATGACCTACCTGTCGCGCATTCTTGGGGGCTTTCGGGCCTGCACTGTCTTGACAGCTTTGGGCGCCAGCCTGCCCGCGCTGGCCCAGGAGGCGCTACCGGCCGCCGATGCGGGCGCGCCCCCCAAGTTCAACTATGTGCTGGGCGCCATCGTGAGCAGCAGCCCGGACTATGCGGGCGGCAGTGGTCGCTCGGCCCATCTGCGACCCGCCTGGGCGCTGGAATACGGGCGCTTTCGCCTGAGCACCTCGCGCGGCAGCACCCTCATGGGCCATGGGCTGGAGCAGCGTGATTCGGGCGCCACCGCCATCCTGGCCGAAAGCGAGCGCTTCAGCCTGAGCGCATCGCTGCGCCTGGACCATGGCCGCAACAGCGGTGATGCGCCGCTGCTGGCGGGCCTGCCCGAGGTGCGTTCCACGGCACGCGCCCGGGTCAGTGCGGGCTATGCCTTCACGTCGCGGTGGTCGGTGGGGGCAGGGCTGTCGCAAGATATTCTGGGGCGCGACGGTGGGGCGCAGCTGTCCACCAGCCTGTCCTACACCCTGCCCGTCACGCAGCAGACCCGGGTGGTTTTGGGCGCGGGTGCGAGTTTTGGTGACCGCACCTACCTGCGTGCCCGTTTTGGTGTGCCCGCCGTGGCGGGCGGCGCCGGAGCGGCCCATCTGCCCGCGTACGAGCCCGGTAGCGGTCTCTACAGCGTGGATCTGGGCGCGGAAGTCATGACGGCGCTCAACCGCCATTGGGTGGTGTGGGGTGGCGTGGGGGCCTCGCAGCTTCAAGGTGACGCGCGCCGCAGCCCGCTGACGGTGCGGCCCACTTCCTACACGGCCTCGCTGGGGCTGGCCTACCGCTGCTGCCGTTGACGCGGCCCGGCGCCCAGCGCCCCTGGCGGCAAGCGGCAAGCGGCAAGCCGGCCGACTTCAGTGCCCGGCAGACGGCAGCGCCGCCAGGTTCAGCAAGGCCGCCTCGATGGCGGCGGCGGTGGCCAGGGGCTGCTCCATGGGAAACAGGTGGCTGCCGTCGAGCATCATGATGCGCCCGCCGGTCACGCGCTGTGTCAGCGCCATGCCCACCTGGCGCATCTCCACCGATGCGAGCCCGCCAATGAAGGCGGCCGGACAGCGCAGCGGGTGCCGACGCAGCAGGCGGTCCAGGTTGTGTGGCAGGGTGTTGTAGATGGCGGTTTCCACCGCCCGGTCAAAGCCCAACACCCGGCGCCCGTCTTCGTCGTGCAGGCCGTGGGTGACATAGTCGCGCAGCACCTGCGGGTCCCAGTGCGCAAACACTTTTTTCTTGCCGAAGTGCTCCAGCGCCTCTGCGGTACTGGCCCAGCTCATGCGGCGCTGGCGGCTTACGCGGCCGGGCGACCAGGCGCCCACGATCTGCGTGTGCTTGGCTACGCCCACCGTGGTGGCGCGCCAGCCGCTGATGAGGGGCGAGTCGAGCATCAGCACGCCGCGCGCCAGCTGGGGGTGCTGGGCCGCCGCCATCACGCTCAGGATGCCACCCAGCGAATGCCCCACGAGAAACACGCGCTCACCCGACGCCGCCACCTGCTGGGCCGCAAAGTCGGCCAGCTGCTGCACCAGATGCGGCCAGTTGCTGGTGACCGGGTACTGCGCATCGTGGCCGAAGCGGTCGATGGCCATGATGTCGAAACCGCGCTGGCGCAGATGGGAGAAAAGCAGGTTGTAGGTGCCCGCCGGAAAGCTGTTGCCGTGCGAAAAAACGATCTTGGCCATCCGTCGATCTGTGTGGGTGTGCACGCTCAGATCAGCTTTTCGCGGAAGTGGGTGATCTTCTTGATCGGCTTGCTGCGCACCGTATCCACCAGAATGGGCGCATCGGTCGAGCCGCCGTCCCAGGCCGGGTCCTCGATGCTGTCGAACATCTCGCGCAGCTTCTGTCCCCAACTGCCATGCAGCATGCGAAAGTAGGGATTGTTTTCGTCAATGCACACGATCTTGTCGGTGGTGAAGCGGTCGGCCTCGTAGAGCACCAGGTCCAGGGGCAGGCCCACCGACAGGTTGGATTTGAGCGTGCTGTCCATCGACACCAGCGCGCACTTGGCGGCTTCGTTGAGCGGCGTCTCGGGCGTCAGCACACGGTCGAGCACCGGTTTGCCGTATTTCGATTCGCCCACCTGGAAATAAGGCGTCTCGGCCGTGGACTCGATGAAATTGCCCGCCGAATACACCTGGAAAAGGCGCATGCCCTCGCCCTGGATCTGGCCGCCAAACACCATCGACACATTGAAGTCCACCCCCGAGCGCTTGAGCGCCGCGCCATCGCGTTCATGCACATGCCGCACGGCCGCGCCCAGCACGCGGGCGGCATCAAACATGCTTTTGGCATTCCAGATGGTGACGGGCTCGCCATCGTGCTCGTCCTTGATCTGCGTGGTCTGCAAGATCTCGCGCACCGACTGCGAAATGCTCAGGTTGCCCGCCGACAGCAGCACCATGAAGCG
>DAOPUP010000379.1:0-2790 GCA_035350655.1 Acidovorax sp.
GGGATGCGGGGTAGCAGGCCGCCGCCGTCGAGTTTGGCGCGCACGGTGTCGCCGAACAGGGTGACGCCCAGGTTGCGCGTGATGCGCTGGCGCACCTGGCCTTCGATGCCGGTGAAGGTGGCATCGGCCTGGCTGTACTGCAGCAGTTGCAGGCCATCGACTGCATCGAGCGTGCGGCCATAGATGTAGTGGCTGATGCGGTTTCTGAACACGCTCACGCCCAAGGTGGTGTCGCCGCTGGTCTTTTTCAGGCTGAGGTCGATGTTCTGCGAGGTCTCCAGGCGCAGGTCGGCGTTGCCGCGTTCGTAGGTGCTGGTGGCCAGGTGCAGGCCGCGCGCGTACAGCTCTTCGGCCGACGGGGCGCGGCTGGCGCGGGTGAACGAGGCGCCCACCTGGTAGCCGGGCGTGAACTTCCACAGCGCGCCCAGCGATGCCGAGCTGCCGTTGTGGCTGCTTGTGATGCCGCTGGCCTGGGCTTCGGCGGTCTGGCGGTCATGGCGCAGGGCCGCCTCGAAGCGCCAGTCGCCCAGGCGGTACTCTTCCAGCGCAAAGAGGCCGGTCTTGCGCGTGATGGTGGGCTGCACATAGGCTTCTTCGCCATCGGCGCTGAACTTGCGCTGCGATGTCTGCAAGCCAAAAATCCCCTTGAAGCCTGCGATGGGCTGGTGCTGCAGTTCAATGCGCGTGTCGTAGGCCTTGTTCTTGAAGGTGGTACTGACGACGCCCTGGTCGATTTCGTCGTGGCGGTAGTCGGTAACGCCAGCGCGCAGGCGCAGGGCGGCAAAACCGGCGAATGGGTTGCGCAGCTCGCCCCGTATGTCAAAACGCTCGCTGCGCAAATCGACCACGGGCAAGGCTCCATGCGCGGTCTCGTTCGCATGGGCATCACCCTCTTCCCCCGCATGGCCGCCGCAGTGCAGTTGGTTGCCATGGGCGTGGCAGCCTTCAAAACTGTGTTCATGGCCAGGCAGTCCGTATTTGGCGTTCTGGCGGGTGTAGGCCGCGCCCAGATAGCCCTGCTCGCCCACCCACGACAAGCCCACGCTGCCGGTATCGGTGCGGTTGAAGCTGCCCAGCACCTTGCGGGTGGGCGCGCCCTCGGGCGCCCAGCCCTTGCCCACGCGGTAGTCGCCGGCATCCCGTGCCATGCCTTCCACATGCACCGCGAGGTGGCCCGTGCCGCCGGTGAGCGAGAAGGCCCCTGCCCCTTCGCGCGCGCCGGAGTTGGCACGCAGTTCGGCGCTGCCCTCCATGCCCTTTGGCGGGATGGCAGTGGGCACTTTGCCGTCGAGCACATTGACCACGCCGCCCACGGCGCCGTTGCCGTGCGCCAGGGCCGAGGGGCCGCGCAATACTTCGATCTGCGTGGCCAGCATGGGCTCGGAGACCACGGCATGGTCGGGGCTGACGCTGGAGGCGTCGTGCAGCTCGGCACCGTCGCTCAGCAGCTTGACGCGCGGACCGTCCATGCCCCGAATGATGGGGCGGCTGGCGCCCGCACCAAAGTGGCTGCTGGTGATGCCGGGTTCGCTGTTCAAGGTTTCCCCCAGGGTGGCCTCACGGCGGCGCACAAGCGCATCACCCTCGAGCACGGTGACAGGCGTGGCCAACTCGCTGGCGCCCAGCTGCAGGCCACTGGCAGAGACGGTTACGGGAGGCAGACTTGTGCCAGAGGTTTGCAGGGTTTGTATCGCGCTGCTCTGGGCCTGGGCGATGCCCGAAGTGGCCAGCATGGCGGCCACGGCCACGGGGCGCAGCATGGGCAGGAAAGGGGTCGAATGGGGTTGTTGCATAAAACAGTATTTGTGCTTGCGACACGGCCGGCAACGCGCCCGCCCGCCCGGCGCGGGCACGCGGTGACGCAGTCGCCATGGGCATGCCACGGCTTCAAAGAAAATAGGCCTGTAGCGCTTGATTAATAAGCGCTTACAGCTATGAATTCAGGAGTAATTGCACCGGGGCGCGATGGGCCGAACCGGTCAGACCAGCGCCTGCGGGGGCGGCCCCCGGGCGTGGAACAGCACCACATGGCGTACCGCCATGCCTGCGGCCTGCCAGGGTGAGCGCAGCACGGCGGGCGCCGCGGGCGGAAGCGCCTGGGTGGCACCCAGGGCGGTGTCGGCCAGCGCGAGCTGGTCGAACAAAAGGCAGTCCACCGGGGTGTGGTGTGCCAGGAGGGGGAGCAGAAACTGGCGTGCCCCGTCCGCCGACGCCGCTGAATGCTCGGCCTGGTGGTGCAAAGCCTGCGGCGCACCATGCACCGCCTGGTGCAGGCGGCCCAGGGTGGGCGCCCAGACCAGGGCCAGCAGCAGCCACAGCAGGCCAACACCCTGGCGCAGGCGCAGGATGGAATGCAGGAAGCGGCGCGGGTTCTGCATGGCGCTGTGGTCGGCGGTGAAAAGCCTTTGCTGTCGCAAGGACGTCAGTGCGCGTGCTTCATGCCACAGTATTTGCCGATGGCAATGCTCTTGCAGGCGGCCTGCAGTTCTTTCAGGCAGGCATCCTGGCCCTTGCCCGATTCCAGGCATTTGGCGGCGGCCTCGTGCGCAGCGGCCATGGCGCGGTGGCGTTCGATGTCTGCCCTGGTTTCCTTGTCCGAATGCGGCTGTGCCTGCGCCAGTGCGGCGGCGAGCAGCAGGGGGGCAAGGGTAACGATGGCAAGTGCTATTTTCATGGTGGTGTTTCCTTGGCAAGCCGAAGTGTCGGGTTTGCCCAAGCCTTCGGCCTCATTGGGGTCGTCTCAGAAAACGGAAAATAAAGCACGTTAAGCCGGTGGCAGTGGTCGCAACG
>DAOPUP010000380.1:0-2789 GCA_035350655.1 Acidovorax sp.
CGGCTGGCCACGCTGTGGCGCATCAGCCAGGGCGAAGCCGACGTGGTGCTGGTGCCCGCCACCACCGCGCTGTACCGGCTCGCGCCACCTGCGTTCCTGGCAGGCTACACCTTCCACTTCCAGGTCAAGCAAAAGCTCGACGAGGCCAAGTTCAAGGCCCAGCTCACGCTGGCGGGCTACTCGCATGTGTCGCAGGTGGTGAGCCCCGGCGAATACGCAGTGCGCGGCGGGCTGATCGACCTGTTCCCCATGGGCTCGCTGGTGCCCTACCGGGTGGACCTGTTCGATGACGAGATCGACTCCATCCGTACCTTCGATCCCGACAGCCAGCGCAGCCTGTACCCCGTGCCCGAAGTGCGCCTGCTGCCCGGCCGCGAATTCCCCATGGACGACGAGGCGCGCGCCAAGTTCCGCAGCCGCTGGCGCGAGATGCTCGAGGGCGACCCGACCAAGAGCCGCATCTACAAGGACATGGGCAACGGCGTGGCCACGGCCGGTATCGAGTACTACCTGCCGCTGTTTTTTGACGACACGGCCACCGTGTTCGACTACCTGGGCTGCGAGGCCAGCGTGGTGCTGCATGGCGACCTGGAGCCGGCCTTCCAGCGCTTTTGGCAGGACACGAAAGACCGCTTTCGCCTGATCCAGGGCGATCCCGAGCGCCCGGCGCTGCCGCCCGAGTCGCTGTTCCTGTCCATCGACCAGTTCTATACGCGTGCCAACCTGCATGCGCAGCTGTCCGTTCGCCCCGGGGTGGAAGACATCGCCGACAACCCGCACTTCCAGAAGCTGGGCGACCTGTCGGTGGTGCGCGGGGCCGAAGACCCGCTGGCCCGCCTGCACGCCCATATCCGCAACACGCAGCACCGCGTGCTGCTGTTGGCCGAAAGCGATGGCCGGCGCGAGAGCCTGCTCGACTTCCTGCGCGCTTCGCAGCTGAACCCGCCGGCCTTCGATTCGCTGGCCGAGTTCCAGGGCGATGCCGCAGAGAAGGTGGGCATCGCCACCGCCGGCCTCACCGTGGGCTTCAGCTGGATCGAGGAAGGCATCGACTTCGTGACCGAGACCGAGCTGTTCGCCGCAGGTCCCACCACGCGGCGACGCAAGAAGCAGGAGCAGGTGAGCGACGTCGAGGCGCTGATCAAGGACCTGGCCGAGCTGAACGTGGGCGACCCGGTGGTGCATAGCCAGCATGGCATCGGCCGCTACCGCGGCCTGGTGAACATGGACGTGGGCAACAAGAACCCCGACGGCACGCCCGCCATGCAGGAGTTTTTGCACCTGGAATACGCCGACAAGGCCGTGCTCTACGTGCCCGTAAGCCAGCTCCAGCTCATCAGCCGCTACACCGGCGTAAGCGCCGACGAGGCACCGCTGCACAAACTCGGTAGCGGCCAGTGGGAGAAGGCCAAGCGCAAAGCCGCCGAGCAGGTGCGCGACAGCGCGGCCGAGCTGCTCAACATCTATGCCCGCCGCGCTGCGCGCGAGGGCCATGCGTTCCGCTACAGCCCGCAGGACTACGAGACCTTTGCCAACGACTTCGGCTTCGAGGAGACGGCCGACCAGAACGCTGCCATCCACGCGGTGATCCAGGACATGATCAGCCCCCGTCCCATGGACCGCCTGGTCTGCGGTGACGTGGGCTTCGGCAAGACCGAAGTGGCGCTGCGGGCGGCCTTCGTGGCCGTCACCGGCGGCAAGCAGGTGGCGTTTCTGGCACCCACCACGCTCCTGGCCGAGCAGCACTACCAGACGCTGGTGGACCGCTTCAGCAAATGGCCAGTGAAAGTGGCCGAGGTCTCGCGCTTTCGTTCGGGCAAGGAGATCACGGCGGCCATCAAGGGCATTGGCGACGGCACGGTGGACATCGTGGTGGGCACGCACAAGCTGCTTTCCGAATCCACAAAGTTTCACAACCTGGGCCTCCTGATCATCGACGAGGAGCACCGTTTCGGCGTGCGCCACAAAGAGCAGATGAAGGCCCTGCGCGCCGAGGTGGATGTGCTCACCCTCACCGCCACCCCCATCCCGCGCACGCTGGGCATGGCGCTTGAAGGCCTGCGCGACCTGAGCGTGATCGCCACCGCACCGCAGCGGCGCCTGGCGATCAAGACCTTTGTGCGCAACGAGGGCACGGGCGTGATCCGCGAGGCCGTGCTGCGCGAGTTGAAGCGCGGCGGGCAGGTCTACTTCCTGCACAACGAGGTGGAGACCATCGAGAACCGCCGCCAGAAGCTCGAAGAAATACTGCCCGAGGCCCGCATCGCGGTGGCCCATGGCCAGATGCCTGAGCGCGAACTGGAACGCGTGATGCGCGACTTCGTGGCCCAGCGCTACAACATCCTGCTGTGCTCGACGATCATCGAGACTGGCATCGACGTGCCCACGGCCAACACCATCATCATGAGCCGCGCCGACAAGTTCGGCCTGGCGCAGCTGCACCAGCTGCGCGGGCGCGTGGGCCGCAGCCACCACCAGGCCTATGCCTACCTCATGGTGCCCGACATCGAAGGACTGACCAAGCAGGCGCAGCAGCGGCTCGACGCCATCCAGGCCATGGAGGAACTGGGCAGCGGCTTCTACCTGGCCATGCACGACCTGGAGATCCGGGGCGCGGGCGAGGTGCTGGGCGAGAACCAGAGCGGCAACATGCTCGAAGTCGGCTTCCAGCTCTACAACGAGATGCTCAATGAAGCCGTCAAGGCGCTCAAGGCCGGCAAGGAGCCGGACCTGCTGAGCCCGCTGAGCGTCACCACCGACATCAACCTGCATGCCCCCGCCCTGCTGCC
>DAOPUP010000381.1:0-2783 GCA_035350655.1 Acidovorax sp.
CCAACAGCTTCGGCTTTGGCGGCACCAACGCCAGCCTGGTGCTGCGCCGCTGGGACGGCGCGTAAACCTTTGGGGGGCACCCGGCGCAGGCCGCCGGATGCCCCTGTCACAAGACCGCGAGCGGTCTTGGTTCGGCGCTGTCTCGGGTCAGTAGCCCAAGTTGAGCTGGAAGACCGAGGTGCTGCCGCTCACCTCATTGCCCACCATCAGCAGGGGTTTGCCGTTGGGTGACTGCTTGGCGGGGATGAACACCAGTCCTTCCGGCCCCAGGTCGCCTACCTTGTCGAGCGCGGGCGGGGTTTTCGCATCAAAAATGGTGTTCCAGTTCTCGCGGGTGTTGAGGTAGTCCACGCGCTGGGGTGCTTTGGGGTTGGTGATGTCGAACACCAGCACGCCACCCATGCGTTCCAGGCCCACAAAGGCATAGCTCTTGTTGCCAATCGTGCCGACGGCCAGGCCCTCGGGCTCGGGGCCCTTGGCAGAACTGCGCGCGTCTAACGCGGCGGTGGCGTCATGGCCACTGTTGAAGTAGGTCTTGCAGGCAATGTCGCGCTTGGGGCCGAGCTTGCAGGCGTCACTGGCCAAAAATTGCTCGATTGCTGCGCCGGAATCCCAGACCTGCACGCCCTGGGCATTCCAGATGGAGATGGAGCGGCCACCATAGGCGTAGAGCTTGTCATACATCAGGCGGTTGCCGGCAGCGTCGGGCAGGCCGGCAGCGTTGTACCACTTGGGGCTGCCGTCGGCGTTCATCTGGTAGCCCTGGGTCCAGGTGACCTTCAGGCGGCCCAGCTTGTCGTCGTCGCGGCAGGTCTTGGGATCGCCGGCCACGGCGCCGCACCAGGCGAAATTGGCGGGGTTGAGCAGGGCACCGCCGTTGCCCTTGGCCAGTTGCGCAAGGTGCGCCGGCAGATCGTCGCCTGCGCGGCGCAGGAAACCATCCTTGTGCACCAGGTGCTTGACGCGCCATTCCTCCACGAAACCCTTGGTCACGTCCCCCCCCTGCGCCGGCACGGCCGCGGTGGTGGCAGTGGCCGCAATGGCCGCAGTGCCGAAGTAGGCCTTGGTGGTCTCGCCCCAGGCGCGCGCGTCGCCCTCGTTGGCGCTCACCAGGTAGGTCTGGCCGTCACCCGCCTTGTAGGCTGCGATGGCGTCGGGCTGGTACATGCCCAGCACATTCGGTGCCGTGGTGATGTTAATCACCGGGCTCTTGCCGTCGCTGTCGGCTGCGTCCAGCGCGTTGGCCGCCAGGCCGTGGTCCTTGTAGCCCAGCGCCACGATGTCGGTGACGGTGGCCTTGGCAATGTCCACGATCGCCAGGGCATTGTTTTCTTGCAGCGTGACCCAGGCGGTCTTGCCGTCGGGTGACACAGCGATGTATTCAGGCTCCAGGTCCTGGGCCACGGTGGCCTTGCCCTTGCCATCGGCCGAGGGACCGAACAGGCGCACGCCCTTGGCCAGCAGTTCCGCCGCGCGGGTGTTGAAGGCCTTGAAGTCGGCGGTGCGCACGGTGGGGCTAGTGGGGGTGCTCACATCCACGATGCTGATCGAGCCCTCGGGGTCGCTTTGGTAGTCGTCGCTGGGCTCGGCTTCGTTGGCCACGAGCACGGTCTTGCCATCGGGCGTGAAGATGAGCATGTCGGGCAGGGCGCCGACCGCAACCGAGCCCAGCAGCTTCAGGTCGGCGGCCTGGTAGATGGCCACGCGGCCCGCATCAGTCTTGGGCCTGGCCTGGATGGCAATCGCCACCAGGCCGCCCTGCACGGCCACGCTGTTGACCTCGCCGTTGGCGAGCACGCTGGCGGCATTGATTTCGCCCAGCTTCTTGGGGTTCTTGGGGTCGCTCAGGTCCAGCACATCGAGCTTGCCGGACTGGGCGTTGACCACGAAGGCGCGCTTGGAGGCCGCGTCAAACGCCGGGATTTCTGCCGCGCTCTGCAGGAAGATGCCGGAGGAATACCCACCGATCTTTTCCAGCTGCAGGGTGCCTGGCGTGGGCTCGAAGTCGTCATCGCTGCCACCGCAGGCGGCAAGGGAGGCGGCAGCCACCAGGGAGAGGCAGAAAAGATGCCGGCGGGAGGAAGTGAAAAAAGAGGTCATGCTTAGGAGTTGTGGGAACACGCAAAAGGGCGAACATGCATTGAATGTCACGACTGTGACGAATTGGTGAAAGCGCCCCGAGTCCAACGGGTGAAGGCCTGCGTGACCCCAGCCGCCGTCCCTGCAGGGCTGCCGCAGGCGTTTCTTGACCGCAGTGGCGCGGGCGGCACCGTAAAATCGCCGTTTGCGCAGCGCGGACTGCCACTTCTTTTCATCGGCGCAGGCCAGGCCTGCGGCAAGCCAGAATCGATTCATGCTGACCTTCCAACAAATCATCCTGAAGCTGCAGACCTACTGGGACGCCCAGGGCTGCGCTCTTTTGCAGCCCTACGACATGGAAGTGGGCGCCGGTACATCGCATACCGCTACATTTTTGAGAGCTATCGGCCCCGAGCCCTGGAAGGCCGCCTATGTGCAGCCCAGCCGCCGCCCCAAGGACGGCCGCTATGGCGAGAACCCCAATCGACTGCAGCATTACTACCAGTTCCAGGTGGTGCTCAAGCCCGCACCCGCCAACATCCTGGAGCTGTATCTCGGCTCGCTCGAAGCGCTGGGCTTTGATCTGAAAAAGAACGACATCCGCTTTGTCGAAGACGACTGGGAAAACCCCACGCTCGGCGCCTGGGGCCTGGGCTGGGAAGTCTGGCTCAACGGCATGGAAGTGACGCAGTTCACCTACTTCC
>DAOPUP010000382.1:0-2779 GCA_035350655.1 Acidovorax sp.
GAGGGGACTGCCAATCAGGTCGAAAACGACGAGCCGCAACCGCAGGTGCTGGTGGCGTTCGGGTTCTTGATGACGAACTGTGCACCCTGCAGATCTTCCTTGTAATCGATCTCGGCACCAAAAGGTACTGGTAGCTCATGGCATCAATCAGCAGCGAGACGCCATTTTTGGTCATGGTGGTGTCGTCTTCGTTCGTGATTTCGTCGAAGGTGAAGCCGTACTGAAATCCAGAGCAACCGCCGCCCTGCACGAACACGCGCAGCTTGAGGTCCGGGTTGCCTTCTTCCGCGATCAGGTCCGCAACTTTGGCTGCCGCACTGTCGGTAAACAGGATGGGAGCAGGCATTTCAGTAGTAAGGTTTTCAGCAACTGCGCTCATGGAAAACTCCGGTCAAATCATGAATGCCGCAATACTACAGCAAATCGCTCAGGAATTCTTTCACTGGTTATTTGCTGCCAGTTTGAGTGTGGGCTTTTCTTCCTGTTCCAGCAGTGGGCGCAGCTGGCCCGTAATGAGCGCGCCCTGGTGCATTTCCAGCGCAGCGTATTGAATGTCGCCCTCAATGCGAGCCTTGGGCTGCAATTCCAGCATATGACGCGCATGCACTGGCCCTTTAACCGTGCCGTTGATGATGATGTGGTCCGCAACCACTTCGCCCATCACAGTTGCCGACTCGGAAATCACCAGAATGCTTGCTGTGTCATCGCTGGCACGCAAGTTACCACTCACCTCGCCATCCACACGCAAACCATCGGTAAACATCATGTTGCCGGCGATCTGACTCCCACTGGCAATCAGGCTTTTGATGGGGGGTTGTTTCTTCTTGTTGAACACGGTGTACCTCGATTCGTAACTACAGCCGGATGGTCTGGGTGGAGCGTACGACGCTCCCCTCGGTGACCTTGGCCACGACTCCCTTGACGACAACTTGTGCGGGTACTTCAAAGGTACCTTCTACACGTCCGTACTGGCGGACCTTGATGTCCTGCGGCCCCGCCGCCAAAGGCGCACTCCAGGGCTTTCCATTCTGAAATCCTGTGAACGTCAGCTCCAGGCGGCCATTGAATTCCGCCGCATTCCTGCCGGCCTGAATCACCAGAACCTGCCATTTTAGCGCCGCAGGGTTTTGCAACTCAGCCTGCAAACCGCGGATGGCAACACCTTCGTTCCCGGCAGCAGGAATGAGCTTTTCAAAGAATCCCAGATCGTCTCGCAGTGAGCGGTTGTCGACTTCGAGCTGCTTGACCTGGGCGGCCAGCTTCTCATACGAAGCTTTCTCCGTTGTCACCAGGGTGCCGGCGGTGTTGGCGATGGACTGGGCCTGATCACGTTCGCCCCGTACCTTGTCCAGTTCGGTGCGCAGATCTGCCACCACCGACCTCAGTTGCATCAACTCTTCCTTCGAGCCTTTTTCCAGTCCGGCAATGTCCTTGCCGAACTCGAAGGCCCAGAGCCCGATCGCAGCACAAAATCCGAACACGATGGCAAGTGCAGCCCAACGGAATGGCCAGGGCAAAGCGCTGCGCACCGCCATGCGGGGTGCACTGATCGTGAGGCGGCGGCGAAGGAGGCGAAATCTCATGGAGCGCGAAGTCTAGCAGTCCCAATGACAAAAGCCGCCGGAATTCGCACTCCAGCGGCTCTTGAAATTGCAACTGAACGTTGCCGGTGCGATTAACGCTTGGAGAACTGCTTGCGACGGCGAGCGCCGTGGAAGCCGACCTTCTTACGCTCGACTTCACGTGCATCACGTGTCACGAAGCCGGCCTGGCTCAAGACGGGCTTGAGGGTTGCGTCGTAGTCGATCAAGGCACGGGTAATGCCGTGGCGGGTTGCACCAGCCTGGCCGGACTCACCGCCGCCAGCGACGTTGACCATGATGTCAAACGTTTCAGCGTGGTTGGTCAACATCAGGGGCTGTTTGCAGATCATGATGGAAGTTGCGCGACCGAAAAACTTTTCGATGGCCTTGCCGTTCACCACGATTTGGCCGGAGCCTTTTTTCAGAAACACGCGGGCGACGCTGGATTTGCGACGGCCGGTGCCATTGTTCCATTCACCAATCATCTCAAGGCTCCTTAGATTTCCAGCACTTTGGGCTGCTGGGCGGTGTGGGGATGCTCAGCACCACCGTACACCTTGAGTTTCTTGATCATCGCGTAGCCAAGGGGGCCCTTGGGCAGCATGCCCTTGACAGCCTTTTCCAGCGCGCGGCCGGGGTGCTTGGCTTGCATGTCGCGGAAGTTGGTGGCCGTGATACCGCCGGGATAACCCGAGTGACGGTAATACACCTTGTCCAGGGACTTGGTGCCGGTGACCTTGATCTGGGCGGCGTTGATGATGACGATGAAGTCACCGGTATCGACGTGAGGCGTGTAAATGGCCTTGTGTTTGCCGCGCAAACGGAGAGCAACTTCGCTGGCTACTCGTCCGAGGACCTTGTCGGTCGCGTCAATCACAAACCACTCGTGCACGACCTCAGCGGGTTTTGCGCTGAAAGTTGACATGAGCTTGCTCTTTTCAAGGAGGGTTTGGCTGGCTCTTTTCCACGGTCGGCGTTCCTCTGGCGGGAATCTCTTAGGTGGGAACACTCCCGGCAACACCTCGCGGTGCTGCTGGAAATTGCTTCGCCGCGGAGCCAAGAAATCGCTGCGAAGCCCGAGATTATACGAAGAATCAAGCACTTGGCGCAAATCCCGCTTCCTCGGGGTTGGCCGAAGGGGTACCATCCCGCCATGTTCAGTTACCGCCACGCCTTCCACGCCGGCAACCACGCCG
>DAOPUP010000383.1:0-2777 GCA_035350655.1 Acidovorax sp.
CGCACGGCGCCGCGCTCGATGGTGCCCAGCCGCTCGCCATGGGCGTTGCACACCGCCAGTTGCTCGTCGCGCCAGGGGCCGCACCGGCCCTGGGCGCGCAGGGCCTGCGCCAGCAGGTTCAGCGCAGGCGTGACGGCGCCCGGCGCCACATCGAGGTGCCACACCGGCACGCCCCCATGCTCCTGATTCAGGAGCGTATAGCGCTTATCCGATAAGCACCAGAGGTCGATTTGGCTCAAAATCCCGACCGCCACCGACCCCACGGCCTGCCCCGCCACCCACAGGGGCTGGCGCGCTTGCGCGGGCGGCTGGCAGGCGGCTGCGCGGGCTGCGGCCAGCCAATCGGCGGCAGACGCTGCAGGGGCCTGCGTCACAGCGTGAGGATGGTCGAGCCGGTGGTCCTGCGCGCTTCGAGGTCGCGGTGCGCCTGCTGCACTTCAGCGAGTGGATAGCGCTGGGCGATGTGGATCTTCACCTGGCCGCTGGCCACTACGGCAAACAGGTCGTCGGCCATGGCCTGCGTGCCTTCGCGCGTGGCAATGTGGCTGAACAGTGTCTGGCGCGTGACGTAGAGCGAGCCCTTGGCGCCCAGCAGGCCGGGTGCGAACGGCGGCACGGGGCCCGAGGCGTTGCCGAAGCTGGCCATCAGACCAAACGGCCGCAGGCAATCGAGGGACTTGTCCCAGGTGTCCTTGCCCACCGAGTCGTACACCACTTTCACGCCCTTGCCGCCGGTGATCTCCTTCACGCGCGCGGCAAAGTCCTCGGTGGCGTAGTTGATGGCGTGCGCCGCGCCGTTGGCCAGCGCAAGCTGGCACTTGGCATCGGTACCGGCGGTGGCGATGAGCTCCAGGCCCAGGGCCCGGGCCCACTGGCAGGCGATCAGGCCAACCCCGCCGGCAGCGGCGTGGAACAGCACCTGGTCGCCGGGCTGCAGGCCCTGCACGGGCAGCGTCTTCTTGAGCAGGTATTGCGCGGTGAGGCCCTTGAGCATCATGGCGGCGCCGGTCTCGAAGCTGATGGCGTCGGGCAGCTGGCACACGCATTTGGCGGGCATCACGCGCACCTCGCAGTAGCTGCCGGGTGGCTGACTGGCATAGGCGGCGCGGTCACCCACCTTCAGGTGCGTGACGCCTTCGCCCACGGCTTCGATCACGCCGGCGCCTTCGACACCGATGGTGGCGGGCATCTGCAGCGGGTACAGGCCCGTGCGGTGGTACACGTCGATAAAGTTCAGACCGATGGCGCGGTGGCGGATGCGGACCTCGCCGGGGCCGGGCTCGCCCACCGCCACGTCCACCAAGTGAAGTTCTTCGGGGCCACCATGCTGGCGGATCTGGACGGCAAGGCTCATGACAAAAAGCTCCTGGATAACGGGTGGTTCAAGGGGGTGCAATCAACGGCCGCCATCCTGCCATGAATCTGCAAGCCTTGCCGGCAAGCCGCCGTTACAGTGGCGGCATGACACAACGACTGACACCCGGCACGGTGGCGCTGCTGGTGACGGCTCCGCTGCTGTGGGCCGGCAATGCGGTGGTGGGCCGCCTGGTGCACGACCTGGTGCCGCCCATCACCCTCAATTTTCTGCGCTGGGTGCTGGCCCTGGCGCTGCTGCTGCCGCTCACGCACCGCGTGCTGCGCCCGAGCAGCCCGCTGTGGCCGCACTGGCGCCGCTATGCCCTGCTGGGGCTGCTGGGGGTGGGGCTGTACAACGCACTGCTCTACCTGGCGCTGCAGACCTCCACGCCCATCAACGTGACGCTGGTGGGCTCGAGCATGCCGGTGTGGATGCTGGCCCTGGGCGCGCTGTTTTTTGGCGCAACCGTCACCCGCCGGCAGCTGGCGGGCGCCGCGCTGTCGATGGCAGGCGTGCTCCTGGTGCTCTGCCGGGGCGAATGGGCGCAGCTGCTGTCGCTGCGCCTGGTACCGGGCGATTTGCTGATGCTGCTGGCCACCATCTCATGGTCTCTCTACAGCTGGCTGCTGGTGCGCACCAGCGAACCCGCCAGCCTGCGCGGCGACTGGGCGGCCTTCCTGGCCGGGCAGATGGTGTTTGGCCTGGCATGGACCGGGGCATTTGCCAGCGTGGAATGGGCCATGGCGCCCCCGCCCATCACCTGGGGCTGGCCGCTGGCGGCAGCGCTGCTGTTCATTGCCATCGGCCCAGCCCTGATGGCCTATCGCTGCTGGGGCATCGGAGTGCAGCGGGCCGGGCCGACGGTGGGAGGTTTTTTCACCAACCTCACGCCGTTGTTTGCCGCCTTGATGTCCGCGGCGTTTCTGGGCGAAGCGCCGCACGCCTACCACGCGGTGGCGTTTGTGCTGATCGTGGGCGGGATCGTGGTGTCCTCGCGGCGCTGAAATCTCGAAAAAACTAACGCGGCTGCGGCCGAACCAGCGGGGACAGCTATTGCTTCAACAGCGCCCGCGCCGCATCAGAAGGCGCCCGGGTAGAGGCCCCCATCGGCCAGCAGGTTCTGGCCCGTGATGTAACCCGCATGCGCGCTGCACAGGAATGCGCAGATGGCGCCGAACTCTTCGGGCGTGCCAAAGCGGCCGGCCGGAATCTGCGCCTGCTGGGCGCGGCGGATGTCTTCCAGGCTCTTGCCGGTCTGGGTGGCGGTAGCACCCAGGGTGGTGGCCAGGCGGTCGGTGTCGAACTTGCCGGGCAGCAGGTTGTTCATGGTCACGCCCTGCGCTGCCAGCTTGCTGCGCGCGGCGCCCGCCACAAAGCCGGTCAGCCCGCTGCGGGCGCCGTTGGACAGGCCCAGGATGTC
>DAOPUP010000384.1:0-2774 GCA_035350655.1 Acidovorax sp.
AAGACCTTGAAGCGCCCCTGCACCGGCTTGTACACCGCCTGTTCCAGCAGGCTCTGCACCTCGTCCACGCCCCGGTTCGAGGCCGCATCGAGCTCGGTGTAGTCCACAAAACGGCCGCTGTCGATGTCGGTGCAGGCCTGGCACACACCGCAGGGCGTGGCGGTAATCCCGCCCTGGCCGTCCACCCCCTGGCAGTTGAGCGACTTGGCCAGGATGCGCGACACCGTGGTCTTGCCCACGCCGCGCGTGCCGGTAAACAGGTAGGCATGGTGCAGGCGCTGCTGCGTGAGCGCGTTGGAGAGGGCCTGCACCACATGCTCCTGCCCTACCATTTCGGTGAAATTGCGGGGGCGGTACTTGCGGGCGAGCACGAGGTAAGACATGGGGGGTGATTCTAGGGCCCATGACCTGCGTGGTTTGGATGCTGCTGCCCGCCACCCTCTACCGCCCTGCGCCGATGGATACTGGCGCGCCTCTCGCGAGGGACGCCGCGCCAGGGCTGCCCCACCGCCCTGGCGTCGTCCCACTTCCCCAATTGCGCAGCAATTCGAGAGCAGGGGGAAAACGCGAAGCGCTACAGGGGGTAGAATCTCGCCCTGACGGGCCTCCCCGCATGGTGAAGCGGCCAACCGGGTCAGGTGGGGAACCAAGCAGCCCTAACTGTGGAGCCAGTGCCGGGGGTAAGGCTCGTCAACTTCTTTCCGATAATGCGACAGGCAGGGCGATGAAAACCCTGCAGCCACCCACAACGTGACGAGGTGCCCATGTTCGCAGACAACTTCAATCCCCTCGCGGCCCTGGCAGCGGCCAAATGCCCCCGATGCCACGCCACCGGGCTGGTCGAGATCGACGGAGAAGCCCACGACAAGGCACCGGAGACCGACAAGCACCAGGCCAAGTTCCACGTCAGCCCCAGCCTCTATGCCCAGTGCCCGGCCTGCGGTCTGGTGGGCGAATGGCCCGGAATGAATGACCATTGACGACCACGTTGCGGTGCTCTCGAGGCAGCTTCCTGCCTGTTTCGTCCGTTCTGCCGTTCTGGCTTGACGCCCCGGTGATATTGCGGGCCACCCTGCTGGCGCTCTGGCTGGCCGTATCTGCCCCCGTGGCGGGCGCTGCCCCCTGGCTGGTGGAGGGGCGCCCCGCGCCTGCGGCGCTGCAGGCCGTCGACATCCTCATGGCCGCGGCCACCGAAGGCCTGCAGGCCGAGGACTACCACGCTGCCGCGCTGGCACAGGCCGTGGCCGCAGCTGCCCACGGCCCCGCGCTGGACAGCGATGCCGCACAGCAGCTCGAAGACGCGCTCAGCACCGCCCTGCAGCGCTACCTGGGCGACCTGCGATCGGGCCGGATCGACCCGCGCCAGATCCACCAGAACTACACCCCGCCAGCGCCCCCACAGGCAGATGCCGCCAGCGCCCTGCAGCAAGCCCTGGCGGCCCCCACGCTGGCCGACGCCGTGCGCGCCACTGCGCCCCAGGTGCCGCTCTATGCCAGCCTGCGCAGCGCGCTGGCGCGCTACCGCGCGCTGGGCAACCCGGCTGCCTGGGCCACGCCCCTGCCGGTGCTGCCGGGCCGTAAGCTCGAACTCGGCCAGGCCTGGGCCGGTCTGGCGCAGCTCACGCAGCGCCTGGTGGTGCTGGGCGACCTGCCCGCCGATGCACAGCCCCCCGCCCTCTACGACGAAGCGTTGCACAACGGCGTGAAGGCGTTCCAGGCGCGCCATGCCCTGGCCACCGACGGTGTGATTGGCAAGGGCACGCTCGATGCACTGGCCGTTTCGCCCGCAGACCGGGCCCACCAGATCGCGCTGGCCATGGAGCGCCTACGCTGGACGCCCCTGCTGCGCGGCCCGCGCATGATCGTGGTCAACATCCCCGAGTTCGTGCTGCGCGCCTACGAGGTGCAGTGCGGGCGCGTGTCGCTGCAACTGGCCATGAAGGTGATCGTTGGCAAGGCGCTGGACACCCGCACACCCCTGTTCGACGAAGACATGCGCTTCATCGAATTCAGCCCCTACTGGAACATTCCGCCGTTGATTGCGCGCAGCGAAACCATTCCCCGGCTGCGGCGCGACCCCGGCTATTTCCAGCAGCAGGGCCTGGAATTTGTCGGCGCCAACGGGCAAGTGCACACCACGCTGGCGGCCGAGCACCTCGATGCCGTGCTGCGCGGGCAGATGCGCATACGCCAGCGCCCCGGCCCCCACAACGCGCTGGGCGACATCAAATTCGTGTTTCCCAACAACAGCAACATCTACCTGCACCACACGCCCGCACCGCTGCTGTTTCAGCGCGACCGGCGGGATTTCAGCCATGGCTGCATCCGCATCGAAGACCCGGTGGCGCTGGCCCAGTTTGTGTTGCGCAACGACCCGGCCTGGCCCGAATCGCGCATCCGCGCGGCCATGGCCCGCGGCCAGTCGGCCACGCTGCGGCTGGCCGAGCCGTTGCCCGTGGTGATTGCCTACAGCACCGCCATCGCCAAGCAGGGCAAGGTGCATTTTTTTGCCGATCTGTACGGCCAGGACCAGCTGCTGGACCGGGCGCTGCGCCAGCAGTCCGAGCAGCGTCGCCTGGGCGCCAGGCCAGGTCTGCCAGCCGGCGCACCATGAAAAAATCCGGTTTCACTTTTTCCTCAGAGCACGCCATGACACAGCCTCTTCACCCCCAGAAACCGGGCCGCCGCCGCTTTCTGGGCCAGGGCAGCCGCTGGCTGCTGACCGGGGCCCTGCTGCCGCTGGCGCAGCCCGCCCTGGCCAGCCTGCCCGGTGC
>DAOPUP010000385.1:0-2770 GCA_035350655.1 Acidovorax sp.
CGAAATCGGCCACCAGGTCGGACAGCGAGTGCAGGCCATCGGCAATCAGGCCCTGGGACTTGGCCAGCACGCCCACCACGATCTGGATGGTGGACAGCACCAGATTCACGCCCACGCTGACCCAGGTGCTGCGCGATGCAGCGGCCGAGCGCTGCGCGGGGCTGTGCTCGGTGTCTTCGGAATCGTCGGCAAAGTCGTTGAATTTCATGCGGGATGCCTGTCGAATCGGCTGGAAGGAAAAGGGGACACGCCTTGGCCACGCGGCCGAAGCTGGCACGGGTGGCCGACACAATGCCGTATTTTGCCCGTTGCCTGCACGTGCAAACGGCTCATCAAAGGGGTGCCTCAATGCCGGTGCGTATGGTGAACATCGGGCACATGGGCATGGGTGTGCGTCTGCGGCGCATGGCGGTGCCAATGGCTGTGGCTGCCCTGCGGCATCGGGTCATGGGCATGGTTGTGGTGCCCGTCGTCGTGCCGGTGCGCATGTTCGTGCTCCAGGGCTTCATGGTCATGCGGGTGTTCGTGCGTCTCTGCCAGGTGCAGTGCCACCCCGGCCACCATCAGCAAGCCGCCCACCACCACCAGAGCCCCGGCCGAGCGGTCGCCCAGGGCAAACGCCAGCACCGCGCCGATGAACGGCGCAAAAGCAAACACCGAACCCGTGCGCGCCGCGCCAAACGCGCGTTGGGCCAGCAGGTAACAGCGCAGGCTGAGCCCGTAGCCCGTGGCCCCCACGGCCACCAGGCCCCAGGCCGCCGCCGCAGTGGGCAAAGGCTCGCCCAGGCCCCAGGCCAGCAGCGCTGTGGCGCTGGCGCCCAGCGCCGCCTTGACCAGCACCACCTGCGCCGGGTCGCGCTCGGCCAGGGCACGCGAGAGGGTGTTGTCCGCCCCCCAGGCCAGGGTGGCGAGCAACACGGCCAGCAGGCCCGCCAGCTCTGCGCCGCCGAGGCGCCCCTGGTCCGCCACCAGCGCCACGCCCCCGGCCAGCAGCAACAGCATCGCCGCCCAGACCCGCCGGTCCATGGATTCGTGGTACAGGCGCCAGGCCAGCAGCGCAGTGAAAAGCGCCTCCAATGTCAGCATCAGCGATGCGCTGGCACCGCTGGTGCGCTGCAGGCCCCAGGCCAGTGCCACCGGCCCCAGCACCGCACCCAAACCCGCCATGGCCAGCAGGCGGAACGCATCGGCCCGCTGCAAGCGCGCCTCTTGCTGCACCGGCTTGCGCAACACCGCCCCCATGCCGGCAGCGCCGGCATACAGCAGCGCCGCCGTGCTGAAGGCGCCCAGCCCTGCGCCCAGGTGCTGCACCAGCGGCGTGCTGACGCCAAACAGCACCGCCGCCAGCAGCGCCAGGGCGCCTCCGCGCAAGGCCGGTCCATGGAGATGCAACACCAAAATACTCCTGATTTGATAGCTTATAGCGCTTAATAAATAAGCTCTATAGCCACTTTTGGTTCAATTTTTTGGGTCAGCGTCCGGCACCATGGCAGCCGCCACCAAGCGCTGCGTGTAAGGGTGCTGCGGCGCATCGAGCACCTGGGCCACGCTGCCGCTCTCCAGCACCTCGCCGTCTTTCATCACCAGCACCTCGTGCGCCATGGCGCGGATCACATCCACGTCGTGGGTGATGAGCAGGTAGCTCAGGCCCTTGCCCTTTTGCAGGCGCTGCAAAAGCGACAGCACCTGCTGCTGGATGGTGACGTCGAGCGCGCTGGTGGGCTCGTCGAGCACCAGCACCTGCGGCTGCACGATGAGCGCGCGCGCAATGGCCAGGCGCTGGCGCTGGCCGCCCGAAAACTCATGCGGGTAGCGCGCCAGCAGGCCGGGGTATTGCGCTTCGGTCAGGCCCACTTCGGTGAGCGCGGCCTCGACCCGCGCACGCCGCCCAGCCGCGCTCAGGGCCGGCTCGTGCACCTTCAAGCCCTCGCCCACGATCTCTTCGACCGTGAGGCGCGGCGAGAGCGACGAGAACGGGTCCTGGAACACCACCTGCACCTTGCGGCGCAGTTGCTGGTTGGCGGGCGTATTGCGGGTGGCGGGTTGCTGCCAGCCCCGCCCCGCCACCGCCAGTGCGCCACCAAAGGGCAGCAGGCCCAGGATGGCCTGCGCCAGCGTGGACTTGCCCGAGCCCGATTCGCCCACCACACCCAGTGTGCGGCCCGGCAACAGTTGCAGCGTGGCGCCCTGCACAGCCACGAATTCGCCTTTCTTGAACCAGCCGCGTACGCCGGACAAGGGTGTGGGGTAGACCACGCGCAGGCCCCGGGCCTGCACCACGGGCGCCGTGCCGGCGGGCGGCGGGGCCTCCAGCACATCGCGCCGGGGCTGGCTGGCAATCAGGCGGCGGGTGTAGTCGTGTTGCGGGGCGCCAAACACATCGGCCACGCGGCCCTGCTCCACCAGCACGCCCTGCTCCATCACGGCCACGCGGTCGGCAAAGCGCCGCACCAGGTTCAGGTCGTGCGTGATGAGCAGCACGGCCATGCCGCTGCTGCGCTGCAAGTCAGCGAGCAGGTCGAGGATCTGGCCGCGCAGCGTGACGTCGAGCGCCGTGGTGGGCTCGTCGGCCAGCAGCAGTGCGGGCTCGCTGGCCAGGGCCATGGCGATCATGGCGCGCTGGCGCTGGCCGCCCGAGAGCTGGTGCGGAAAGCTGTTGGCGCGGCGCTCGGGCTCGGGGATACCGGTTTTGGCCAGCAGCTGCACGGCGGCCTGCGCACATTGGGCCGGCGTCAAGGCCTTTTTCAACGCCAGCACTTCGGCAATCTGC
>DAOPUP010000386.1:0-2750 GCA_035350655.1 Acidovorax sp.
AGGGCTGGCCTTGCTGGACCGCCTCGATGAAGGCATCCGACACCCCCACCGACACGTTGAAGTTGTTCCAGCGCCCGGGTGTGCGCTTGGCGGTGATGAACTCGTGCACATCGGGGTGATCGATGCGCAGCACCCCCATCTGCGCGCCGCGCCGGGCACCCGCGCTCTCCACGGTGGAGCAGGACTGATCGAACACGTTCATGTAGCTGCAGGGGCCCGAAGCCACCGAGGCGGTGGCCTTGACCTGGGCGCCCTTGGGCCGGATGCGTGAGAAGTCATAACCCACGCCACCGCCGCGGCGCATGGTTTCGGCAGCTTCACGCAGGGCTTCATAAATGCCGGGAAAGCCTTCGTCGTCCACGCCCTGGATGCAATCGCCCACAGGTTGCACAAAGCAGTTGATGAGCGTGGCCTGGATGTCGGTGCCCGCCGCGCTCATGATGCGGCCCGCGCCAATGGCGCCCGCATGCAGGTTGTCCAGGAACAGGGCTTCGTATTTTTCGCGCAGGTCGGACGCTTCCACCGACGCCAGGGCGCGGGCCACGCGGCGGTAGAGGTCTTCGGCGCTGGTTTCGCCGGGCTTGAGGTATTTTTCACGCAGCACATCCAGGCTGATGGGCTGCAAGGAAGAGGTGGAATTCATGGGGGAATGGGGTTCGCGCTTCATGGTTTCGGATGATTGGATGTCTGTTTTCGCGTGGTCTTGCGTTCCGTCAAGAAAGGAATCAAAGCCCTTCCAAAAAGAAAAAGACCCTGCCTTTCCTGCTGCCAAGCAGAGGCAGGTAAAACCCCGTGCCAAGGGTGCAGCCACCCGGGAGGGCGTTCGCAGGGAACGCGAAAAGCATGTCTTAGGGCGCGTAGCATAGCCCCATGTCGCCTGCCTTGTCCCGCTTTCTGTGGCGCCTGGGAGCCGCTTTCACTGCCCTGGCCGTCGCTGGCTGTGCCAGCCGCACCGCCTGGGTGCCTGCTGCTGCCTGGCCGACACCGCTCGCCAGCACGCCCCCCGCAGACGTTTTGCTGTTCGGTGAGCAGCATGACGCCCCCGATCACCAGCGCCTGCAGCGTGACACGGTGCAGTGGCTCGCCGCACGCGGCCAGCTGGCGGCCCTGGTGCTGGAGATGGCCGAGCAAGGCCGCAGCACCGCAGGGCTGCCGCGCGATGCCTCCGAGGCGCAGGTGCAGGCGGCGCTGCAATGGCCGGACGCAGCCTGGCCCTGGTCCGCCTACGGCCCCGTGGCCATGGCGGCCGTGCGTGCCGGGGTGCCCGTGCTGGGGGGCAACCTGCCGCGCAGCGCAATGGCAGCGGCGCTGCAGGACACCCGCTGGGACAGCCACCTGGCCGCTTCCGCCCGCCAGCAGCTGCTGGATGCCCTGCAGCAGGGCCATTGCGGCCTGCTGCCTGCAGCGCGGCTGCCCGCCATGGCGCGCATCCAGATCGCGCGCGACGCCAGCCTGGCCCGCACGGCCCAGGAGGCGGTGCGCCCTGGGCAGACCGTGTTGCTGGTGGCCGGCGGCGAGCATGTGCTGCGCGACCGGGGCATCCCTACCCACTGGCCGCGAAATTTAACATCAAAAGTGGTCTCAGCCCTTACGGATCAATCGCAAGATGCTACAAATAGTGGAGTAGACATCATCGTCACCACCCCGCCCTTGCCGCCGCATGACGCCTGTGCGGCACTGCGCCCGCCGGGCTAGCCCGCCCGCGCTCACCCGGCCTGCTGGGCCTGCACCAGGGCTGCAAATGCCTCGGCTGGAACCGGGCGGCTGCAGTAATAGCCCTGGTACGCATCGCAGCCGCGCACGCGCAAAAAGTCCAGCTGCTCGGCCGTCTCCACCCCTTCGGCCAGCACCCGCAAGCCCATGCTGTGGCCCATGGCAATGATGGCCGCGCTGATGGCCATGTCGTCCGCGCTGCGCGGAATGTCGCGGACAAACCCCTGGTCGATCTTGAGCACATCGATGGGAAACCGCTTGAGCTGCGCCAGCGACGAATAGCCGGTGCCGAAATCGTCCACCGCCAGCCGCAGGCCCAGCTCGCACAGGCGCCGCATGGTTCGCAGTGCCTCGTCCTCGCGCTCGGCCAGCGCGCTCTCGGTAATTTCCAGCTCCAGCTGGGCGGCCGGAAAGCCGCTTTCCGCCAAGGCCGCCGCCGTACAGTGGACCAGGTCCGTCAGCTGAAACTGGCGCGGCGACACATTCACCGCCAGCACCAGGGGCGGCAGCCCCTGCTCGCGCCAGCGCTGCCCCTGGCGGCAGGCCTCGCCAATGATCCACTCCCCCAGCGGGGCGATGATGCCCGACACCTCGGCCACGGGAATGAAGCGCCCGGGCGCAATCAGGCCTTCCTCGGGGTCGTTCCAGCGCACCAGGGCCTCGGCACCCACGATGCGCCCCGTGGCAATGTCGATCTGCGGCTGGTAATGCAGCACCATGTGCCCCTGCGCCAGCGCCAGGCGCAAACGCGACTCCAGCGCCAGCCGCTCGCGCGCCGACTGGGTCATTTCCTCGGCGTAGAAGCACCAGGCCCCGCGCCCCAGGGCCTTGGCACCATAGACCGCGGCATGGGCGCCCTGCAACAGCGTCTGGGCCGTGGCCGCATGTTCCGGAAACATGCAGATGCCCACGCTCACGCCCGCCACCACCTCGAACCCCTCGGGTGAGCGCCAGGGTTCCGCGACCGCGGCGATCAACTGCCGCGCCACGGCCTGCGCTCCGTCGGCGTCGCGCAGATGGCGCGCCACCACGGCCAG
>DAOPUP010000387.1:0-2747 GCA_035350655.1 Acidovorax sp.
GGCATGATCCAGCGCAACTCGGTGATCCTGATCGACCAGATCGAGCAGGACCGCGCGCGGGGCGTGCCGGCGTGGGACGCCATTGTGGAATCTGCCGTGCGCCGCCTGCGCCCCATTGTGCTCACGGCGGCGGCGGCGGTGCTGGCCATGATTCCGCTCTCGCGCAGCGTGTTCTGGGGTCCGATGGCCGTGGCCATCATGGGGGGGCTGCTGGTGGCGACCGTGTTGACGTTGCTGGCACTGCCTGCGATGTACGCGGCCTGGTTCCGCGTGCGTCGACCTGTTGCGCAGGTGCCATGACTGCCCGGATGCAAACCAGGCTCGCACATCAGGGTAAAATCGAAGGCTGACCAATTTCACACGGGCGGCTGGCCTTGGCTCGCCGCCTGTTTGTTTGTAGAACCGCGCGGGTGGCGAAATTGGTAGACGCACCAGGTTTAGGTCCTGACGCCAGCAATGGTGTGGGGGTTCGAGTCCCCCCCCGCGCACCACCCATGTGAGACTTTGCGGAACACGGCGCCGCTGCGCTGCAGCCAGCACGATCCACATTCATACGAGGAAGAGCGATGTCCGTTACTGTTGAAACCCTTGAAAAGCTCGAGCGCAAGATCACGCTGAGCCTGCCCCTGACCACCATCCAGTCCGAAGTCGACGCGCGTCTGAAGCGCCTGGCCCGCACTGTGAAGATGGACGGTTTCCGTCCCGGCAAGGTGCCCATGAACGTCGTCACCCAGCGTTATGGCTACTCTGTGCAGTACGAAGTGCTCAATGACAAGGTGGGCGAGGCCTTCTCCGTGGCCGCCAACGAAGCCAAGCTGCGCGTGGCGGGCCAGCCACGCATCACCGAAAAAGAGGGCGCTCCCGAAGGCCAGGTCACGTTCGATGCCATCTTCGAAGTGTTTCCCGAGGTCAAGATCGGCGATCTGGCTGGCGCAGAAGTTGAAAAGCTGTCGGCCGAAGTGACCGATGCCGCCATCGACAAGACCATCGACATCCTGCGCAAGCAGCGTCGCAGCTTTGCCCAGCGCGCGCTCGATGCGGCGGCACAGGATGGTGACCGCGTGACGGTCGACTTCGAAGGCAAGATCGATGGCGAACCCTTCGAAGGCGGCAAGGCGGAAGACTTCCAGTTTCTGGTCGGCGAAGGCCAGATGCTCAAGGAATTCGAGGACGCAGTGCGTGGCATGAAGTCGGGCGAGAGCAAGACCTTTCCCCTGGCATTCCCTGCCGATTACCACGGCAAGGATGTGGCCGGCAAGACGGCCGACTTCCTGGTCACCATCAAAAAGATCGAAGCCGCCCATCTGCCCGAAGTGAACGATGCCCTGGCCAAGTCGCTCGGCATTGCCGACGGCTCGGTGGAAGGTCTGCGCGCCGACATCAAGAAGAACCTGGAGCGTGAAGTCAAGTTCCGCCTGCTGGCTCGCAACAAGGCCGCCGTGATGGATGCCTTGGTCGCCAAGGCCGAGCTCGATCTGCCCAACGCCAGCGTGCAAGCTGAAATCGCCCGCCTGCTCGAAGGCGCCCGTGCCGAACTCAAGCAGCGCGGCATCAAGGACGCCGACAAGGCCGAAATCCCGGAAGACGTGTTCCGTCCCCAGGCCGAGCGCCGTGTGCGCCTGGGCTTGGTGGTGGCCGAGCTGGTGCGTGCCCATGAACTGCATGCCAAGCCAGAGCAGCTCAAGGCCCACATCGATGAGCTGGCTGCCAGCTACGAGAAGCCCGAAGACGTGGTGCGCTGGTACTTCGGCGATCGCCAGCGTCTGGCCGAAGTCGAAGCGGTTGTCATTGAAAACAACGTGACTGATTTCGTGCTGGGCAAGGCCAAGGTGGTCGACAAGGCAGTGTCGTTCGACGAACTGATGGGCCAGGGCTGAGGCTCGGGCAGCCGAGCGCGTCCCTTGCGGATGATCTCGCGGTAGCCGTCCATCAGGGGCTTGTGCTTTCGTGCACAAGCCCCAATTCATTTCTGGATACAGTATCTGCTTGACTGGAGAAAAAATGAGCGCATTGGAAACACAAAACCTGGGCATGGTTCCCATGGTCATCGAGCAGTCGGGCCGTGGTGAGCGGTCCTATGACATCTATTCGCGCCTGCTGAAGGAACGCGTCATCTTTCTGGTGGGCGAGGTCAATGACCAGACGGCCAACCTGGTGGTGGCGCAGTTGCTGTTCCTGGAAAGCGAAAATCCAGACAAGGACATTTCGTTCTACATCAACTCCCCGGGCGGTAGTGTCACCGCCGGCATGTCGATCTATGACACCATGCAGTTCATCAAGCCGGATGTCTCCACGCTGTGCGTGGGCTTTGCCGCCAGCATGGGGGCCTTTTTGCTTGCTGCAGGTGCCAAGGGCAAGCGGTTTTCGCTGCCCAACTCCAAGGTCATGATCCACCAGGTGCTGGGCGGAGCGCGCGGCCAGGCCACTGACATCGAAATCCATGCGCGCGACATCCTGCGCACCAAGGACCAGATGAATCGTATCCTGGCCGAGCGTACCGGCCAGCCGTTGGACAAGGTCAAGGCAGACACCGAGCGCGATTACTTCCTCACGGCCGATGAAGCCAAGGATTACGGCATCATCGATCAGGTGATTCACAAGCGTACTTGAAACGGCCCATGGCGGCCGCGCGGCGTTTTCCCACAGGGAAGACGCCGCTTTTTATTTGGGTATCATCCCGACAACTTTCCGAAACAAGGCATTGCCCCCATGGCCGAGAAAAAAGGCTCTTCCAGCGAAAAAACCCT
>DAOPUP010000388.1:0-2734 GCA_035350655.1 Acidovorax sp.
CGCGCTCGGCCGCAGCGGCCATCCGCGCCACCTTTGGCAACATGGCCATGGACGATGAAGAAATCGTGGCGCTGATCGCTGGTGGCCACACGCTGGGAAAAACCCACGGTGCCAGCGCGGCCAGCCATGTGGGTGTGGACCCCGAGGCGGCGCCCATCGAGCAGATGGGGCTGGGCTGGACCAGCAGCCACGGCAGTGGCAGTGGCGCCGACGCCATCACCTCCGGCCTGGAGGTGGTGTGGACGCAGACGCCCACCCAGTGGAGCAACAACTTTTTCGAAAACCTGTTCAAGTTCGAATGGGTGCAGACGCGCAGCCCGGCCGGGGCCATCCAGTTCGAGGCCAAGGACGCGCCCGAGATCATTCCCGACCCGTTTGATCCCGCCAAGAAGCGCAAGCCCACCATGCTGGTCACCGACCTCACGCTGCGCTTCGACCCCGGGTTCGAGAAGATCTCGCGCCGCTTCCTGAACGACCCGCAGGCGTTCAACGAAGCCTTTGCGCGCGCCTGGTTCAAGCTCACCCACCGTGACATGGGCCCCAAGGCGCGTTACCTGGGCCCTGAAGTGCCCAAGGAAGAGCTGGTCTGGCAAGACCCGCTGCCCGCGCCGACGCACCAGCCTACGGCCGCCGACATTGCCGAGCTGAAGGCGCAGATCGCGGCCTCGGGCCTGTCGGTCAGCGAACTGGTGTCGGTGGCCTGGGCCTCTGCCGCCACGTTCCGTGGTGGCGACAAGCGCGGTGGCGCCAACGGTGCGCGGATTGCGCTGGCTCCGCAAAAGGACTGGGCGGTGAACCGCATCGCCGCGGCCGTGCTGCCCCGGCTGCAAGCCATTCAACAGAGGTCCGGCAAGGCGTCGCTGGCCGATGTGATCGTGCTGGCTGGCGTGGTGGGCGTGGAGCAGGCTGCCCGGGCTGCGGGCGTGGCAGTCGATGTGCCCTTTGCCCCGGGCCGGGTGGATGCGCGCCAGGACCAGACCGATGTCGCGTCCTTTGCCGTGATGGAGCCGGTGGCCGACGGTTTCCGCAATTACCGCCGCGTGGCCGGCAGCCCCGCGACGGAGGAACTGTTGCTCGACAAGGCCCAGCAGCTCACCCTCACGGCGCCGCAGCTGACGGCCCTGGTGGGTGGCCTGCGCGTGCTGGGCGCCAATCACGACGGCAGCCAGCACGGTGTCTTCACCGACCAGGTGGGCGTGCTCAGCAACGACTTCTTCGTCAACCTGCTGGACATGGGCACCGTCTGGAAGGCGTCGGACAGCACCGCAGAGGTGTTCGAGGGCCGGGACCGCAAGAGCGGTGCAGTCAAATACACAGCCACGCGCAACGATCTGGTGTTTGGCTCCAACTCGGTGCTGCGCGCCCTGGCCGAGGTGTATGCCAGCGCGGATGCCCAGGAAAAGTTCGTGCGGGACTTCGTCGCGGCCTGGACCAAGGTGATGAACCTGGATCGTTTTGACCTCGCCTGAAACGGCTGCCGGCGCCTGAGTGCCTTGATGACGCCACCTGTCTGCTCCGCTGTGGGCCAGGCAGGTGGCGTTCTGCTCTTTAAGAGGGCAGGGCGGCTAACATGCGGCCCTGTTCCTCAAGCCTCCATGGAGAGCCCGCATGACGCAAACCCCATCCAAAGACTTCGACAAAGGCCTGGCCACGCGCAAGCAGGTCATGGGCGAAGATTTCGTGGCCAATGCCTTTGGCAATGCCACGGCGTTCACCCAGCCGATTCAGGAGTTCATCACGCGCAATGCCTGGGGCGATGTCTGGCAGCGTCCGGGGCTCGATATGAAGACGCGCAGCCTCATCACCGTGGCGTTTCTCACCGCCCTGGGCAAGCAGCACGAACTCAAGGGCCATGTGCGCGGTGCGCTCAACAATGGCGCCACGGCGCAAGAGATTCAGGAAGTGCTGCTGCATGCCAGCATCTAC
Source organism: Acidovorax sp. (assembly GCA_035350655.1). Taxonomy (GTDB): domain Bacteria; phylum Pseudomonadota; class Gammaproteobacteria; order Burkholderiales; family Burkholderiaceae_C; genus Acidovorax. The sequence goes on from DAOPUP010000388.1 coordinate 1,927, forward strand.
TGCGGCCTGCCGGCGGCGGTGGATGCCTTTCGCACCGCCTCGGAGGTGGTGGATAGCGCCGGCAAGAAGCCCTGACGCGGGTGAACGGCGGGTGCGATGGCTACTAACTACCCGCCACCAGCTTGTGCACCAGATCGGCGGCCGTGGAGGCGTTGTACTTGCGCATCAGGCGGGCGCGGTAGATTTCCACGGTGCGGTGGCTGATCTCCAGGGCCTTGCCGATTTCCTTGGAGGTCAGGCCTTCGAGCAATTTGGCGGCCACTTCGCGCTCGCGTCCCGTGAGTTCGGCCTTGACCGTGCGCTGCGAGCTGAGGTCTTCAAAGCTCCAGATGCCTGATTCGTGGGGCGCTTCACGGTTCAGGGCGCGGCCGGATACATGGCACCAGAACACTTCACCGTTGGCCCGCTTCATGATGCGGTTGTCGGCATAGTGGCCCTTGGCGTTCAGGATGGGTTCCATGTGGGCGCCCAGGCGTTCGTACTCGTCGGCACTGGGATAGAGAATCTGAAACGATTGGCCGATCAGCACCTCTCGCGAAGCGCCAAACATCTCACAGACATGCCAGTTGCAATCCATCATGGTGCGGTTGCGCGAAAGCACCAGACCCACTGGGGCGAATTCGAAAGCCAATCTGTAATCAACGTCCATAGTGCAAATCTTTACGGGGTACTACTTATCTTGCTACGTAGTATCGTAATGCATCAAAACTATCAAGGAGATCGTGTTGAAAAAGTTATTTCCTTCTGCAGCCAAGGCCCTCGAGGGGGTGGTTGCCGATGGTCAGCTGCTGGCCGTAGGCGGCTTCGG
>DAOPUP010000389.1:0-2730 GCA_035350655.1 Acidovorax sp.
GCCTGTGCGCCACCGTCAACTCCGACGACCCGGCCTATTTTGGCGGCTACATCAACGAGAACTTCACCCAGGTGTTCGCCGCAACCAACATGACTGCCCGGCACGCCTACCAGCTGGCGTTCAACAGCTTTGAAGCCAGTTTTGCGAGCAACGCCGACAAGCGCGTGTGGGAGCACCGATTGAAGGAAACCTTCGAACGCTTCGTCGAGCAGGACTGACGCCCGCAGCCTTGCGGGTGCGCTCTCAGCCGGCGGCGAGGGCCTCGCGCAGTTTCGCGGCATGGCCCTGCAGCACCTCTGCGGGTGGACTCTTGCGCGGCCACGACAGCGCAATGCCATCGTCTGCATGGCGCGGCACCACATGCAGGTGGAAGTGAAACACGGTCTGGTCGCCCTCGCGGCCATTGGCCTGCAGCAGGGTCAGGCCTGGCGGGTTGAACACCGCATGCACCGCGCGGGCCACCTGCTGGGCTGTCTGCATGACGGCTGCTGCCTCTTCGGCAGTGATGTCCAGCAAGGTGGCTGCGTGGCGTCTGGTGGCCACCAGCACATGGCCGGGATTGACCTGGCCCAGGTCCATGAAGGCGATGGTCAGTGCGTCTTCGTACACGCGGGCCGAGGGAATTTCACCGGCAACCAGACGGCAGAAGATGCATTGGCCGGGCGGGGATGTGTCAACGAACAGGGGCATGTGAAAGGACTCCAGCGAAAGCGCCCCTCATGGTAGCCGCCGTGCGCCACCGCAAGGCCGGTGGCGCATCGCTCGGATAAAATGCTGCCAAAGACCGCTGTCCCGGCGGTCTTTTGCTTTTTGTCTCCGGGACCATGTAGAGGAACACCATGTACAAAAACCTCGCTGCCGCGCTCGCGGCCGCCTGCTTTTGCGCCCCCGTTTTTTCCCAGACCCCCACCCCCATCAGCGCGGCATCCGCTGCCGTCGTGAAGGCGGGCTTTGTCTATGTCACGCCGGTCACCGATGCGGGCTGGACGCGCCAGCATGACGAGGGCCGCAAGGCCGTCGAGGCGGCGCTGGGCGCTGGCGTGAAGACCACTTTTGTCGAAAACGTGCCCGAAGGGGCTGATGCCGAGCGGGTAATTCGCGACCTGGCGGCCACGGGCCACCAGATCATCTTCACGCCCAGCTTTGGCTACATGGAGCCCACGCTCAAGGTGGCGCGGGACTATCCCGGTGTGAAGTTCGAGTCCATCACCGGCTATAAGCAGGCGCCCAACGTGGCCACGGCCAATGCGCGCTACTACGAAGGCCGTTACCTGGCGGGCATCGCCGCCGGCCGCATGAGCAAGACCGGCGTGGCCGGCTTTGTGGCGGGCTTTCCCATCCCCGAGGTGTTGCAGGGCATCAATGCCTTCACGCTGGGGATGCGTTCGGTCAACCCGCAGGCCACGGTCAAGGTGGTGTGGCTCAACCTGTGGTTCGATCCGCCCAAGGAGCGCGATGCCGCCATGGCGCTGTTCAACCAGGATGTGGATGTGATCGCTTTCCACACCGGCTCCACGGCGGTGATGGCCGCTGCACAGGAGCGCGGCAAGATGGCCGTGGCCTACCACTCGGACATGCGGCGCACCGGGCCGGATGCGCAGATCGTGGCCATCACCCACCAGTGGGGCGCGTACTACACCGGGCGTGTGCGCGCCGTGCAAAACGGCAGCTGGAAGAGCGGCAATCTGTGGGGCGGTGTGCGCGAGGGCATGATCCGCGTGGGCGATTTTGGTCCCCGGGTGCCCGCCGCCGTTCAGCAAGAAGTGCTGGCTGCGCAAAAGGCGGTGGGGGCTAGCAGGCTGCACCCCTTCCGTGCGGGCAAGACCGCCGTGCGCGACAACGAAGGGCATGAGGTCATCCCCGCCGGGCAGACCCTTTCCGATGCGCAGATCTTGCAGATGAACTGGCTGGCCGAGGGCGTGCAAGGCCAATTGCCGCGCTGACGGCGGCAGCGGCAGCGGCAGCCGCTAAGCTAGCGGCCATGCCTGTATTTCGTTCTGCCCTTTTGCGCTTTGCTGACGATGGCACGGCCCTGTATGAGCCAGATGGCCTGCTGGCCGTGGGCCCCGATGCACAGGGGCGCCAGCGCGTGCGGGCAGCGGGTGCGTGGTCTGAACTGGCCCCCCGCTTTGGCAGCGGGCAGGTCGAGCACCTGCCGGGCCGCATTCTGGCCCCCGGGTTTGTGGACATGCACCTGCATTTTCCGCAGACCGATGTGATTGGTTCGCCGGCCGACGGCTTGCTGCCCTGGCTCGAGCATTACACCTATCCGCACGAAAGTCGCTTTGTTGCGTCCGAATACAGTGCACAGGCAGCGCAGTTTTTCATCGCAGAACTGCTGCGCAACGGCGTGACCACGGCGCTGGCATTCGCGACCTCGCATCCCGCCTCGGTAGAGGCCCTGTTCACCGAAGCGCAGCGCCAGCAGATGCGTCTGATGACCGGCAAGGTGCTGCAGGACCGCCACTCGCCCGACGGCGTGCGCGACGCCACCGCGCAGAGCCTGATCGATACCGAGGCCCTCATCCAGCGCTGGCACGGCGTGGACCGCCTGGGCTACGCCATCACGCCGCGCTTTGTCCCCACCAGCACGCCAGCCCAACTGCACGGCGCTGGGGAGCTGGCGGCGCGCTATCCGGATGTATGGATCCAGTCGCATGCGGCCGAGAACCTCGATGAAATCCGCTGGGCGCACGAGCTGTTTCCGGCATCGCGCAGCTACCTGTCGGT
>DAOPUP010000390.1:0-2726 GCA_035350655.1 Acidovorax sp.
CTCGGCAATGTCGTCGGCCTGCAGGGTGTAGTCATATGAGGCGCTGCTTTGCCGCCCGCCAATGCGGATGTCGCGCTGGGGCACCATGAACAGGCGCGCGCCGGGCTCGTCTTTGAGCTGCGCGCGCAGGCGATTGATGACGGCCTCGGACGTCTCCTGCTCCGGCCCGCGCCGGAGCGTCATGAACATCTGCGCCGCGTTGCGCTGCCAGCCCCCGGTGAAGCCCGTGACATGCTCGACCGCGGGGTCGGCCTGCACGATGGCCAGAAAACGCTGCAGCCGCTGCTCCATGGCCTGGTAGGAGGTGGCCTGGTCGGCCCGGATGAAGCCCGAGATGCGGCCCGTGTCCTGCTCGGGCATGAAGCCCTTGTCGATGGTGCGGTAGAGAAACACGTTGAGCCCCACCACGCCGGCCAGCACCAGCAGCACCAGGGGCTGGTGGCGCAGGCACCAGGCCAGGCTGCGCCGGTAGGCACGCAGGCCGCGGGCCTGCAAGCCATCCAGCCAGCACGACCAGCGCGCCCCAAAGGATGCTCTGGGTGTGCGCCCGGGCCGTCGGTGCGGCTGGAGCAGCGCCGCGCACATCATGGGGGTGGTGGTGAGCGACACCAGCAGCGACACCCCGATGGCCGCCGCCATGACGATGGAAAATTCGCGGAAAAACCGCCCCACGATGCCGCCCATGAACACAATCGGCACGAACACGGCCACCAGCGACAGGCTCATTGACACCACGGTGAAGCCGATTTCGCGCGCCCCGTCGAGCGCGGCCTGCAGGGCCGACTTGCCGCGCTCCATGTGGCGCATGATGTTTTCCAGCACCACGATGGCGTCGTCCACCACGAAGCCGGTGGCAATGGTCAGCGCCATGAGCGAGAGATTGTCGAGCGTGTAGCCCGCCAGGTACATCACGCCAAACGTGCCCGCCAGCGACACCGGCACGGCCACCGCTGGGATGAGCGTGGCGCGCCCGTTGCGCAGGAACAGGAACACCACCAGGATCACCAGCGCCACGGCGATCAGCAAGGCGCGCTCCACCTCCTTGACCGAGGCGCGCAGCGTGGGCGTGCGGTCGGAGACGATCTGCACATCGATCGCCGCCGGAATCGACGCCTTGAGCTGCGGCAGCAGCGCGCGCACGCGGTCCACCGCCTCGAGGATGTTGGCGCCAGGCTGCTTGTACACCTGCAGCAGCACCGCCGGCTTGCCGTTGGCCACACCGAAGTTGCGCACGTCCTGCACCGAATCGGTTACCTCGGCCACATCCGCGAGGCGGATCGCATGGCCGTTTTGCCAGCGCAGCACCAGCGGCCCATAGTCGGCCGCCACGCGGGCCTGGTCGTTGGCGGCAATCTGCCAATAGTGGTCTTCGCGCTCGACCGCGCCCAACGGGCGGTTGGCGTTGGTGCTGCTGATGGCGCCACGCACCTGCTCCAGCGACACCCCGTTGGCCGCCAGCCGCACCGGGTCGAGCGACACGCGCACCGCCGGCAGCGCGCCGCCACTCACCGTGGCCTGCCCCACCCCTTCGACCTGCGAGAGCTTTTGCGCCAGCACGGTGGAGGCCGCGTCGTACATCTGCCCGCGCGTGAGCGCGCTGGACGTGAGCGCCAGGATCATGATGGGCGAATCGGCCGGATTCACCTTGCGGTAGGTCGGGTTGCTGGGCATGCCCGTGGGCAGCAGCGTGCGCGCGGCGTTGATGGCGGCCTGCACATCGCGCGCCGCACTGTCCACGTTGCGGTCCAGGTCGAACTGCAGCGTGATGCTGGTGCTGCCCAAAATGGAGCGCGAGGTGATCTCGTTCACCCCCGCGATGGCCCCGAGCGAACGCTCCAGCGGCGTGGCCACGGTGGCCGCCATGGTGTCGGGACTGGCTCCGGGCAGGCTGGCGCTCACGGAGATGGTGGGGTAATCGACCTGCGGCAGCGGAGCGATGGGCAGCAAGAAATACGACACCGCGCCCACCAGGGCCAGGCCCAGGGTGAGGAGCGTGGTGGCGATGGGGCGGTGGATGAAGGGGGTGGAGAGGCTCATGGGATGGCTCTCCTGCCGAGTTCAGGGTGTTTTTTGGCTCTAGTGCTTATGGGATAAGCACTAGAAGCTATGAAATTGATAGTCCGCGCGCGGATGGTCCTTTGGCCACCCACAAGTTCGGGTTGAGCTGGTCGAAGCCGGGGCTTGCTCGTTGCGCCTGCAACATGCCTGTGCCAAGGGCGGATGCCGGGGAGTGCGCCCGGCAGCGCAGTAACTTTCTTTCGCTTCGCCGAAAGAAAGTCACCAAAGAAAGGGCGACCCCCAGTCTGCGACCCCTTCGCTTCGCTACGGGGCAAACCTGTGTCGTGGCGGTTGCGGGGTGCGCCGCAGAACTCACTGCGCTGCTTCGCGGCTCCGTTCGGACAACCGCGGCGTGTCAGTTGACGAAGCATGGGCGCTTCGACGCCCATGCCCACCCCGCAACCGCCCCGCCGCAGGCGCAGCCAGCAGGGGTTGGACAGCCGAACATCCAAACAGCCATACGGGCCATCGCTTCGCTCGGCCGCGCCTGCGCAGCGCGAGGCGCTTCCGCCCGCAAAATGGAGCCGAGCAACGCGATGGCCCGAAGGGGTGTTTGCCCCCCACCCCTTCTGGCTGCGCCTGGGGCGCGCAGGGTGCGGGGTGGCGGGTGTGCCGCAGGACACACCCGCTTCGTCAACTGACTCGCCGTGGTTGTTTGAACGGAGCGC
>DAOPUP010000391.1:0-2719 GCA_035350655.1 Acidovorax sp.
GCGCCAAAGTGCGACAGCGTGGTGGTGATGAAGTGGCTGAGCCACGCCAGCGCCTCGGCGCGATTAAGCGGCCAGCGCAGCGCGGCGGCCTGGGGGTTGCCAAAGCTTTGCACGCCTGCGGCCTCTATGGTGGCCCACAGGGCGCTGTGGTCGTGTGATGGCCTGGCGTCGGGCGGCAGCTCTGGCGTGCCAGGCCAGGGCTTGCGGTTGTCGTGGTCGTAGTTCCACTGGCCGCCTTCGGGCTCGCCCGCCTCGTCCATCAGCACCTGGTGGCGCTGGCGCATGCGACGATAGAAGTGCTCCATGAGCCACTGCTTGCGGCCCTTGAACATCTCGGCCAGCTCGGTGCGGGTGGTGTAGAAATGTTCGCTGCTGACGGCCTGCACGTCAAAAGCTTGCAGGGCACCCCAGGTGCGCAACTGCGCGTCCAGCCGCCATTCGTCGGGGTGCTGGTATTGCAGGCGCTCGGCGCCGTAGAGCGCCATCAGGGCGGCCAGGTTGTCGGTGAGCGACTGGCGGTTGCTGGGGTCGTCTATGGCCACATAGCGCACTCGATGCCCCGCGTCGCGCAAGTGGCGGGCCAGGTCGCGCATGGCGGCAAAGATGGCAAGTATTTTTTGCGCGTGGTGCAGCACGTAGTCGGTCTCTTGCCGCACTTCCATCAGCACGTAGACCACGCCATCGTCGCGCGTGGCAAACCAGCTGTGCTGGGGGTTGAGCTGATCGCCCAGCAGCAGGCGCAGGGTGTGCGCGCGTGGAGTGTTCATGCCGTGCCCCACATCCGGCGGTAAGTACCGTCGGCATCATGGTCGTGCGCCTGCTTGGTGGCGTTGAAGCGGCGGCCACCGCGCGGGTCGGTGCCGCGCCCGGCGATGTATAGCCAGTTGCCCTGGTTGCTGTACACGTCGTAGTCCACCAGCTGCGATTCAAACCACGCGGCGCCCGCGCGCCAGTCGCCGCGCAGGTCGTGGATGAGGTAGCTGGCCACCACCTGGCGCAGGCGGTTGCTCAGATACCCGGTGGTGGCCAGCTCGCGCATGGCGGCATCGACCAGCGGTTCGCCCGTGCGGCCCTGGCACCAGCGCTCAAAGCCCTGGTGGTTGTGCGGGGCCTGGGGCAGCTGTGAAAGCCCACGAGCCCCATACAGCGCCGGCCCGTATTGCAAGTGCAGCAGCCGAAAGTAGTCGCGCCACAGCAGCTCGAACCACAGCCAGTAGGTGCCGTCGTTGGCACCGTGCTCGCGTTCAAACGCTTTCAGGCCGGCAAACACCTGCCGGGCCGAGAGCGCGCCGCTAGCCAGCCAGGGCGAGAACTTGCTGGAGTAATGCAACCCCGTAAGTCCATTGCGCATGGCCTTGTAGCTGTGGGGCAGCTTGCGCGCCAGGTACTGCGCCAAATGGGCGAGTGCGGCGGTTTCGCCACCGTTGCAGGCGGATGTGCCGTAGGGAAAGGACGAGCGTGGGTCACACCCGGCTGCGTTATTGGGAACAGCGGTATCGGCGCCCTGCCCTGCACACGCAGGCACGGCGCCCGCCGCCAGCATCACATCGGGCGGCACCATCGGGGGCGGCAACAACGATGTGGGCGGGGGCAAAGGCGCTGTGGGCATGATGCCCGCACGCTCCACCTTCTGACGAAACGTGGTGAACACGCCGGGAAGCTCTGCCGCAGGCCAGAGCATGTCCTCAGGCTGGAGCAGGCTGCTGTGCCACACAGCGCGCACCGGCAGCCCGGCGGCGCGCAGGGCGGCGACTTCGGCCTGCTCAAAGGGGGCGGCAATGTCTTCGCACACCACGGCGTTCGCCCCGACGGCGTGGGCCAATGCGGGCAACACGGTGGCGGGCGGGGCATGGCACACCATGAGTGGATTGCCTTGCCCAGCCATGCGGGTGCCCAGGTCGCGCAGCGCGGCGGCTGCAAAGGCGCGGCGGTGCGTGCCCACGCGGGCAAAGCCCCAGGGCGTGGCTTCGTCTGCCCGGGGCAGGCACACCACGGGCAGCAGGTGGGTGGCGCCGCTGGCCAGCGCTGCAGCCAGCGCGGGCTGGTCGTGCAGGCGCAGGTCGTTGCGAAACCAGAAAATCACCGTGTTCATGCCGCACCCTCACCGCCCGCGTCGCCACTGCGCTTGCGTTCGTTGCGGCAGCGGTCAGAGCAGTATTTCACCTCGTCCCACACCTTCTCCCACTTTTTGCGCCAGGTGAAGGGCAGTCCGCAGTGCAGGCATTTTTTCTGCGGCAGGTCGTGCTTTTTGCGCATGCGCATGGGTCAGAAGTCCAAGGTTTGCTGCTGGGGGTGGGCCGTGGCTTTGCGGCGCGGGCCACTGTCGCGGTGCACGCGCGAGCCGTGCTTTTGCACGATGGCGGCTTTGGCCGCACGCACGGGGGCCTGGGCGCGCAGGCCGTGCACGCGGGCCTTGGCAGCGCGGGTGGCTTGGTCCAGGTCCACCAGCGGCTGGGCAATGTCGTGCCCCACGCGCACGCCGCAGCGCGCCTGCACGCCGGGCGGCATGCGCCAGGGCTCCAGCAACCAAGCGTCAGGTACGCGGCGCATTGCGGCAAGCCAGTGGCGAACAAAGTGGCCGTGCGGGTCGTGGTCTTGCGCCTGCTTGATGGGGTTGTACACGCGAGTGGTGTTGATGCCGGTGGTGCCCGCCTGCATCTGCATCTGGCTCCAGTGGATACCGGGCTCATAGTCGATGAACTGCCTTGCCAGCCACAGG
>DAOPUP010000392.1:0-2704 GCA_035350655.1 Acidovorax sp.
ATGGCGCGCCAGCTGTGCAACGTCGCGGCGGCGGAATACCGCCACAAGCCGGGATTGATTGCAAAAATCGAGCGTGCCGAGGCCATTCCGCACCTGGAGGCCATCCTGCGCGTCAGCGACGGCATCATGGTGGCGCGCGGCGATCTGGCGGTGGAGGTGGGCAACGCGGCCGTGCCGGCCTTGCAGAAAAAGATGATCCGCATGGCGCGCGAGCTCGACAAGGTGGCCATCACGGCTACGCAGATGATGGAAAGCATGATCACCAACCCCGTGCCCACGCGGGCCGAAGTGAGCGACGTGGCCAACGCCGTGCTCGACGGCACCGATGCGGTGATGCTCAGCGCCGAGACGGCTGCGGGCAAATACCCCCTGGAAACCGTGGAAGAGATGGCAAAAATCTGCGCCGCTGCCGAGGCGGCGGAAGACCATCGGCTGGATGCCGATTTCACGGGTCGCACCTTCAGTCGGATCGACCAGTCCATCGCCATGGGCGCTCTTTTCACGGCCCACCACCTCGAGGCCAAGGCCATCGTGGCCATGACCGACAGCGGTGCCACGGCCCTGTGGATGAGCCGCCACCGCAGCCATATCCCGATCTACGCGCTCACCCCCAAGGTGGCCACGCAGCGCAAGATGGCCATGTACCGCAATGTGCGCCCCTTGCTCATGGACACCAGCGCCGACCGCGACACTGCACTGGAGCAGGCCGAAGGCCACCTCAAGAGCCGCGGCATCGTGCAGAGCGGCGATGTGTATGCCATCACCTGCGGCGCACCCATGGGCTCGCCCGGCGGCACCAACATGCTGAAGATCTGCCGCGCCAGCTGACGGCGTTCACCGCCTGAAGAACGGCCCGGTCAACGGGCCGCAGGGGGCGCGGGCACCGGTGGCAACGGACTGCCGGCCACCGCAAAGCGCCGGCGCAGCGCGCCAGCCGCCAGATCGCACAGCCAGCCCGTGGTCCAGCACAGCCAGCCGGTCCACAGGGTGTGGCTCATGAAGTGGGCCCCGCGCACCTGCTGGGCACCGCCCAGCACCAGGCCCGCGGCCAGCGATGCCGCCAGCCACAGGCGCGCGGCACGCGGCTGGCGCCGCCGCAGGGCAAAGTAGCCCCCCACAAAGGCAAACCCCGCCGAGGCATGGCCCGCAGGAAAGCAGCGCCCCCCGCCGCCATCGACCATGCCCAGGGCCCAGTGCGATGCATAGCGGGCCACGCCACCGAACTCGGCCAGGTCCCAGGGGCAACTGGTGGCGCTCAGGCTTTTGAGGCTGCTCACCACGCCCAGTGCCACCAGGGTGCTGACGGCCAGCTGCAGCCGCTCTCCCCAGTCGATGCGCCGCAACCACCCGACGGGCCACCACACGCCCAGGGTCAGCAGCAGCAAAAAGAGCCAGGCGGTGCGGCGGGCGCCCTCATGCAGCACCTGCACAAAAAACCACTGCTCCCGCAGCGGGAAACCGTTGCCCGTGCCAAAAGCGTGGGCCAGCGCGCGGTCTTGGCCCAGGGCGTCCCAGGCCAGCAGGCACAACAGGGCGCCAACGGTCCAGGCCAAGGTGCTGCGCGGGCCATGGGGAGGCAAGGCGGGGGGACGAATCGAATGCGGCATGTTCGGCACGATAGGTGCAGGCGCTTAACGGGGCCTTAATTTTTCCCCTGGGGGCGCCATGGCATGACAATGGCGCCATGCGAATCCTTGTGGTGGAAGACGATGTGGGCATTGCCGAGGGGCTGCGCACCAACCTTCAGCAGCGTGGTTATGTCGTGGATGTGTGTGATGGTGTCGCCTCGGCCTGGAGCGCCTTGCGCGCCGAACCCTTCGACGCCGTGCTGCTGGACCTGGGGCTGGCCGACGGTGAAGGCAGCGAACTGCTGCAACGGCTGCGCACCAGCCCATCGACGGCGGCCTTGGCAGCGGGCACCCCGGCGCTGCCCGATCCTGCGACCCCGGTGCTCATCGTGACAGCCCGCGATCAGGTCAGCCAGCGCATTGCCGGCCTGGACCAGGGGGCAGACGACTATTTGGCCAAGCCCTTTGATGTCGATGAGCTCGACGCCCGCTTGCGTGCCCTGCTGCGCCGGGCTGCGGGCCGGGCCTCTCCCACCATCCGCTACGGGGATATCGAAGTCGATCCGGCTGCGCGCACGGTGGTGCAGGATGGTCAACCGGTCGAGATGTCGCCGCGCGAGTTTTCCGTGCTGCTCGTGCTGCTGCAGGCGCGGGGCCGCGTGCTTTCACGCCAGCAGATCGAAGAGCGCCTGTACAGCTGGCAGTCGGCCATTGAAAGCAACGCGGTCGAGGTGCACATCCACCACCTGCGGCGCAAGCTGGGCAGTGGGTGTATCCAGACCATGCGCGGCGTGGGCTATTTCATGCCGCAGGAGCCCGTGTGATGGCGGCATCGGGTTCGGCCGCTCCGCCCGCCACGGGTCCGGCCCGCCACTCGCTGACCCGCCACCTGTTGCTGTGGTCCCTGGGCGCGCTGGCACTGGTGTGGGGTAGCTTCGTGTTCATGGGATACCGCACCGGTGTCCATGAGGCGGATGAGCTCACCGATGGCCATCTGGCCAGTGTGGCGGCACTGCTCACGCATCTGAGTGGCTCCGAGGCTGTGGGGAATTCCGCCGCCTCGCGGCGTTCGGTCGCGCCTTGGCTCAAATCGCACGACTACCAGCAATCCATCAGCGTGGTGCAGTGGGATGCGG